>CAYVBV010000119.1:0-5569 GCA_964449745.1 uncultured Polynucleobacter sp.
AGGCGCCACCATTATTGTTGGGCTTTGTACTAGGGCCTATGATGGAAGAAAATTTCCGTCGCGCTCTATTGTTGGCCAGGGGCGATTTCACGGTCTTTTTCACTAGACCACTCTCTCTAGGCTTGCTTGTAGCAGCTGCCGCTCTAGTTGTGATTGTGGCTCTTCCAGCAGTGAAAAAAACCAGAGAAGAAGCCTTCGTCGAAGAATAAATTTACAATGTGGGTATGTCTGAAAAGAAGAACCCACCTCCTTCTAAATTCGAGACCCCTGAGGTCTCGAATTTTTTGCGCCAAATCATTGATGCTGATATTGCCAGCGGCAAGCATGCCAATCGCGTAGATGCGACTGGTCAAGCGCTTCCCAGCGTCATTACGCGCTTTCCTCCTGAACCCAACGGGTATTTACATATTGGCCATGCAAAAAGTATTTGCTTGAACTTTGGCCTTGCTCGTGACTATGCCAACGCTCCTCAGGGTGCCCGTTGCCATATGCGTTTTGATGACACCAACCCCAGCAAAGAAGAAACTGAATATGTCGATAGCATCATTGATGCTGTGCGGTGGTTAGGTTTTGATTGGATTCAAAATGGGGTTGAACATCAACATTACGCCAGCGATTACTTTGAACAACTGTATGCATTTGCTGAGAAGCTCATTGAGGCTGGTAAAGCTTATGTGGACAGCCAATCTGCAGATGATATTCATAAGAACCGTGGCAACTTCACTCAGCTAGGCACCAATAGCCCTTTTAGGAACAGAAGTCCTGAAGAAAATTTGACCCTTTTTAGGGAAATGAAAGCTGGTAAACACCCCGATGGCGCTCACGTGTTGAGATTAAAAATTGACATGAGTCACCCTAACATTGTGTTGCGCGACCCTGTGGTTTATAGAATCCGTCATGCGCATCACCACCGCACTGGTGATCAATGGTGTATTTATCCTTTGTATGACTTTACGCATTGCATTTCTGATGCGTTAGAGAACATCACTCACTCAATTTGTACATTAGAGTTCGAAAACAATCGACCTTTGTACGATTGGGTGTTAGAAGCCCTTAAAGAAGTTGGCGTCTTCAAAGACCCATTGCCCAAGCAATATGAATTTGCCCGCTTGAATCTCACCTATGCGATCACCAGCAAACGCAAACTACTTCAACTCGTAGAAGAAAAGCGCGTGGATGGCTGGGATGACCCGCGCATGCCGACCATTGTGGGTATCCGTCGCCGTGGTTTTACGCCTGAGAGTATTCGTTTATTTTGTGAACGAATTGGGGTATCAAAAGCGGATAGCTGGATTGATATGTCCATTCTTGAGCAAGCCTTGCGTGATGATTTAGAAGAAAAGGCGCAACGTGCTTTTGCCGTTCTGCAACCCTTGAAGTTGATCATTGATAACTTTGATGAATCTGCTGAAGAACCCTGCTCAGCGCCCAAACATCCTCATCATGAAGAGTGGGGACGTCGAGAATTCAATTTAACCAAAGAACTTTGGATTGAAGCAGATGACTTCATGAAAGAACCCATCAAAGGTTTCTTCCGTTTGTATCCGCCAATCAACGGTGAGCCCGGCAGTCGAGTGCGCCTGCGTCATGGCTTTGTGATTGAATGCACAGGCTTTGATCAAGATGCCAATGGGCAGGTCACTGCTGTTCATGCAAAGTATTTTGCAGACAGCAAGAGTGGCACGCCAGATTCCAACAATTACAAAGTGAAGGGCAACCTTCATTGGATCAGCGCCAAACATGCGATTGCTGCTGAGGTGCGCGTATATGACCGGTTATTCACGGACCCCCATCCGGACAGCGGGGACAAGAACTTCTTAGACACAATCAATCCGCAATCTAAGAAAGTATTGGCTGCTTATGTTGAACCTAGCCTAAGTCAGGTAGCACCGGAACAACGCTTTCAATTTGAACGTCATGGTTATTTTGTGGCTGATCGCGTTGACCATACAGCTTCACGCCCTGTATTTAATCTGTGCGTGGGACTTAAGGACACTTGGAAATAGTTTCCAGACAATCTTGCACGGTGGGGTATTGAAGCGTAAAGCGCAATTCTTTTAAACGCTGATTTTGAATTTGCCTTGACTCACTCATGAATGAAAGCATCATAGGGTCTATGAGCTGAGATAACTCTTCTTGGCTGACCCTAGGCGGCTTAGGCAAATCAAAATACTTTGCCACCAAATCAAAATAATCGCCCATTTTTAAATGACTACTGTCACAGGCATTGATCACCCGTTGCGCCTGCCCCCTGAATAAAACATAAGTAATTAATCTGGCCAAATCATCGGCATGAATATGATTGGTGTACACATCCTCTGATGGCAGCAATGCAGGGGCTTGCCTTTTGATGCGCTCCACTGGCAAGCGATCTTGAGCATAAATACCCGGCACTCTCAATACTTGAACTCGAACTGCATTGGCATTGCCCCAAGCCCTAACCTGGGCTTCCGCAGATACTCTTCGAGTCGCTCGAGCACTTTTGGGCCGTAAAGGGCGGGTCTCATCAATCACTGCCCCTTGACAGTCTCCATAGACCCCTGTGGTACTGATATAGATCAGTTGCCTGATAAATCCAGTCCCCTGGGATAAAATCTGCAATAAGTTGTGTGTTCGGGTGTCCATCGAGCCTTCTGCCTGAGGCGGTGCTAAATGAACTACCTGCGCAGCAAGGTGCGGTAAACGCCACAGTGTGTGGGCAGCGTCTAAATTTCCAAGGACCGGAATGGCGCCAGCTTGACGCAATAGGGGCATCTTCTCTGGTGATGAAGTTAGAGCAAACACTCTAAATTTTTTAACCAACAGAGGTAATAAGCGCATACCGACGTCGCCACAACCAACAATCAGAATTCTAGGTTTACCAATACGTTGCATGATCTCAATCGTAATGCTTTAAAAAAGGAATGTCAGTGTCTTACCAAATAACCATCAAAGCCAGCGGCAAAACATTCTCAGCCAATCCGGATGAAACCGTCTTAGAAGCCGCCATGCGTCAAGGCATCAATTTACCCTATGGCTGTAAAAATGGTGCGTGTGGCTCTTGTAAAGGGAAAATTGAATCTGGACAAGTGACTCATGGCAATCATCATGAAAAAGCTCTCTCAGCTGAGGAAGCTTTTAATGGTTCCGCCCTATTTTGCTGCGCCAAGCCTGAATCTGATTTGGTGATTGACGTCAGAGAAGTTCCCTTAAATGGCGACGTCACCATCAAGAAAATTCCTTGTCGCGTGGCGAGCTTGGAGCAAGTGGCCGATGATGTTGTGATTGTTAAATTACAACTTCCTGCCACCGAGAAGTTTCAATTCTTGGCCGGTCAGTACATTGAGTTCCTTCTCAAAGACAAACGTCGTGCCTACTCGATTGCCAGCGCCCCTCACGAAGAAGGTCCGCTAGAGTTGCATATTCGCCATATGCCCGGCGGCTCATTCACAGATTTTGTATTTGGCAAAACTGAAAATGGCACGACTCTTAAAGAAAAAGATATTTTGCGGTTTGAAGGCCCCATGGGCAGTTTTTTCTTGCGGGAAGACTCTGACAAACCCATCATATTTATTGCCTCTGGGACGGGTTTTGCACCTATTCGAGGCATCATTGAACACATTCGCCACAAAGGCATTGACCGTCCAATTAAACTTTATTGGGGCGGTCGTCGACCAAAAGATTTTTATCAAGATGCACTGTGCCGCTCATGGGAAAAAGAAATTCCAGGATTTCAGTACATCCCCGTGGCTTCAGACAGCTTGCCTGAGGATCAGTGGACAGGTCGCACAGGTTTTGTTCACATGGCTGCAATGGAAGATAATCCTGACATGTCTGCAGTTCAGGTTTATGCCTGCGGTGCTCCTATCGTGGTTGAAGCCGCTAAAAATGATTTCGTAGCAAAATGTGGTTTACCCGGCGATGAGTTCTACGCAGATGCATTTACCTCAGCGGCTGATTTAGCCAAAAAAGCAGCGGTTTAATACTTTTGTAATCACAATCTTTTAATTTTTAACCAGCATGAATCCAACGACAAATAACTCAAGCATTGATACTCACTCAGTGATGTACATCACCAAACGACCAGAATTGGTTTTTGTTGAGGGTCAAGGTTCTTGGTTGACGGATCATCAAGGAAAAAAATATTTAGACTTTTTACAAGGTTGGGCCGTGAACTGCTTAGGTCATTCCAACCAGGGCATGATTGATGCCTTAAATCAGCAAGCTAGAAAAGTCATCAATCCAAGCCCGGCTTTTTATAACGAACCCATGATTGAGTTGGCCAATTTACTCACGGCCAATAGTTGTTTCAATAAAGTGTTCTTTGCCAATAGTGGCGCCGAGGCCAATGAAGGCGCCATTAAATTAGCACGCAAGTGGGGCAAGCTGCATAAGAATCATGCGTATGAAATCATCACCTTCAATCATGGCTTTCATGGCAGAACACTGGCCACCATGAGCGCCTCTGGCAAAGAAGGTTGGGACACCATGTTCGCTCCTCAAGTACCGGGCTTTCCCAAAGCTGAGTTAAATGATCTTGAGTCAGTGAAGAAATTGGTCAATGACAAAACTGTGGCGGTGATGTTAGAACCTGTTCAAGGTGAAGGTGGTGTCATTCCAGCTGACCACGACTTCATGCGCGAATTACGTGCTTACACGAAAGCCAACCATATTTTGCTGATTGTGGATGAAGTTCAAGCTGGCTGCGGACGCACAGGAAAACTTTTTGCACACCAGCTATACAACATCAACCCTGACATCATGACCTTGGGCAAAGGAATTGGTGGTGGTGTACCTTTGGCAGCTCTATTAGCGACTGATGAAGTGGCTTGCTTTGAACCAGGTGATCAAGGTGGCACCTACAACGGCAATCCATTGATGACGGCCGTCGGCTGCAGTGTCATCTCTCAACTCTTGGCACCCGGATTTTTGGATGAAGTCATTGCCAAAGGTCAATACCTCAGAGAGCTATTACTTCAGCTCAGTGATGAATTGGGTCTTGATGGCGAACGTGGTGAGGGATTACTAAGAGCACTAAAGCTGAACAAAGACATCGGGCCTGAAATCGTTGAACGCGCACGCAATCTTGAACCAGTGGGCTTATTGCTCAACTCTCCAAGACCTAATTTATTGCGCTTCATGCCAGCGCTCAATATCAGTCGTGAAGAGCTCAAACAAATGGTGGACATGCTTAGAGGTGTGATCAAGTCAATCTAAAGACTTGATTGATTCAAAGCTAATTAGAGACCCTTAGGCAAAGGGAAAGCTGTATTTTCAACAATACCCTCTAAAGTTCTCACGCTTTTCGGTCCCAACTCTTTGATTCTTTCGATGATCGCTTGAGCCAAACTCTCAGGCGCTGATGCCCCAGCAGTAAGGCCAATTCTCTTTTTTCCTACAAACCACTCAGGCTTTAACTGACTGGGATGATCCACCATGTAGGAAACCACACCTAGTTTTTCAGACAATTCTCTCAAGCGATTGGAATTCGAGCTATTGGGACTGCCCACCACAATGACCATATCAACTTGTGGAGCCATGAACTTGACAGCATCTTGTCTGTTTTGAGTTGCGTAACAAATATCTTGTT
>CAYVBV010000120.1:0-5530 GCA_964449745.1 uncultured Polynucleobacter sp.
CGCACCTGGTTTGGGACCAGGGGGTCCAAGGTTCGAATCCTTGTACTCCGACCAAAGTTAACTGCCGTGTGAAGGCAAGGGGAGAATAGAAATATTCTCCCCCACCTATTCGGAAGTTATTTTGGGTCGTTAGCTCAGTTGGTAGAGCGCCGCCTTTACACGGCGGATGTCGGGAGTTCGAGTCTCTCACGACCCACCATTATAATGTCTAGAGAACAAAAGGAGAAATTGTTGATGGCATACTGGGGTTACCATGCAATGTTTGATTGCGCCGCTTGCGATAAAGAACTAGTAGCAAGCAAAGAAAATGTTTACAACTTTATTAAAGAGTTAGTTCCAGCAATTGATATGAAGGCATTTGGCGAGCCGCTCATTGAGCACTTTGCTACACATGCCCCAGACAAGGCAGGTATTAGTTTCTGTCAAATGATAGAAACAAGCAATATAAGTGGTCACTTAGTTGATTTAAACGGTGATGCTTATTTTGATATTTTTTCATGTAAGCCAGTTGATATCGGCATTGCAGAAGATGTTATCAACAAGTACTTTAAACCTACAAAGGTTAGAGTGAACTTTTTAACACGTTCTGCGGGATAGTTTACGTGGGGGTTTAGCTCAGTTGGGAGAGCGATTGCTTTGCAAGCAATAGGTCATCGGTTCGATCCCGGTAACCTCCACCATTTAAGTTTGCTCGGTTCGTCTAGAGGCCTAGGACATCGCCCTTTCACGGCGAGAACAGGGATTCGAATTCCCTACCGAGTACCATTCCCTGATAGCTCAGTTGGTAGAGCGACGGACTGTTAATCCGCAGGTCGCAGGTTCGAGCCCTGCTCGGGGAGCCAATAAATAGAGTATTGCATAGATAGAAAAACTATGAGAATACTTTTAATAGCATTGTTGTTAGCAGGTTGCACAACACTTGAGATAAGGGAAACGTTAACAACAATAAAACGTTTCCCTACAATTATTATATACGAGACAGAATTTTAGGACTGGTAGCTCAGTTGGTTAGAGTATCGGCCTGTCACGCCGAGGGTCGCGGGTTCGAGCCCCGTCCAGTCCGCCAACAAATCCCATGCAAGTGCATAAGTGTGTGACCACTTTATAAATGTCGCCTTTGCGTGGTACCGTGCATTGCTCCTACTCGGAAGAGTAACGGTACGTCCAACTTTTATAAATAGTTAGTCATTCAATTTAAGGAGATTCAACTATGGCCAAAACATCAAGTTCTACTACTAGAGCACATACACCAGTTCACAAGCGTACAAGCCAGGGCGGCAAGAAGCCTAAACTAAGCTCAATGAGCAAAGTTGAAAAGCGCAGTTATAAAAAGTATCGCGGACAAGGTAGATAATTGCGGGTAAGCCCGAGGTGGGACGCCGGCCTTCCAAGCCGCGCTGAGTGGAGTTCGACTCTCCCTATCCGCTCCAAACAACCCGGGTTACACTTTCCCGTTAGTAAAAGTGGGTAATTGTCAAACCATAAGAGCACGGTGCGTAGGATCTACCGCAAGGCCCGCTTACATGGGCGACTTGAGAATATCCTAGGTTGACGTTAGCCGGACCAAACGACGGTAACGTGGACGGAGTAAACGCCCAGTTTAGGGCTCCTGTGGTGGGAGTGGCTAAGCACTTATCTTTTCTTACGTACCCATTCGGCGTACAATCTGTTGTTAGAGTCTTCTTGGAAGTCAACCATATCAAAGCGATATGCTCTAGCAAACATTTCTAAGTAATTACGGTTCCAGGGGAAGAACGTAATTTCTTTACACTCCTCATTGCCATGATCGGCTCTGCCAGGATTCAATCTCCAAAACACACGACCACCATCTAATTTAACTGCACGATTGATTGCAGCCATTTGCAAATCGATAGTTGCTTCGCCGCCGAAGTTGATACTACCTAGGCACAATGCAACATCGAATGGCTCGTCTGTTACAAAGTTCTCGATATCTATCACTTGGTCTGCACCAACGTCGGTAATATCAATACCCCATAGATTTTTAATTTTGCCTTTAAACGGATTAGTTCCGCAACCAACATCAAGAACACGATCGTTCTCGACATCAATTTTGTCAAGGATGGCTAGTCCTGAATATTTGTATTGGTCTAAACTACGAGGTTTTTCTAACCAGGTAGTGCTAAAATAGTTTTGAAGTAATGTACGCATATAAATATTTATATGAAAAAACCCAACCGAATATTTTTTACTGGCGCTCCTGGTAGTCGCTGGAGCGGCATTGCTCAAAAAATTGAAGCAGAGTTAGATTTAAATATCAGTGACCGCACAAGTGAACGCACATACAGCCACGGCGAATTTAGTGGTCATGTTGGTGCATACTTTGGCACCGGTATGGAATTTCCTGCCAAGTTAGACGATGCAACACTGGATGCACCATATGCCGATCCTAGTCCGGGCAAGTTGCATAAAAGTCACGAGTGGGCATATATGCTAGAAGGTATTAAAGCCTTGCATCCCGATGATGCAATTTTCTTAATATACAGACCAACTCAGGCCTGCTTTGATTGGTGGAAACAAGCCGGAGGGTGGGATATCAGTTATCCTAACTACGACTGGTACCGAGACGACGAAACAATGTTTAAAAAAATAGACGAACAAAATCGTGCTATTCTTAAGTTTGGGTCTAGTAACGGACTAACATGGCAACATGTCGCTGGGTTCGACGATATCTTAATTGCATTTTATACTCCAGGAATGATTAATGCTTGAACTTGGTATTGCATTAATTGCCGGTTTGTTTTATGGTCTAGCAATAGGCATTATACCAGCCGCCGGGGCAACAACAGGGCTAGTAGCACTATATGGGGTAATACCTTACTTCCTAGATTACCCAATGGCCGGTGTAGTATTTCTAATGGCTGTTGTTGCCGCTAGTACAACAGCAGATAGTTTCACCAGCATCCTATTAGGAATACCCGGCAGTAACAGTAGTGCGGCTACCATAGTTGACGGTTTTCCATTGGCAAGGAAAGGTCAAGCATCGTATGCAATCAGTGCCGCAATTACAACAAGTACAGTTAACGGCTTAATCTGGGGCATTTTAGTATTTTTATTTTTACCTTACTACGGTCAGGTTTTGTTGTCATTGGGAGTACCTGAGTTGTGGGCATTTACTGTTTTGTCTTTGCTAACAGTTGGGTTCGTTAGTACATCTAATCGTGTACGTAGCCTATTTGCAATAGCCGCAGGACTAGTAGTCGGAGCCGTTGGGGTAGACCCTAATACCAATGCTGAACGTTTTACTTTGGGATGGATGTACCTTGAAGATGGCATACAATTAATGCCAGTTGTTGCTGGACTGTTTGCTATACCAGAGTTAATTGGCGGCTTTAAATTAAAACCTGCCGGTCGTGTCGACGCTAAAGAAAATCAACGACAAGTTCTGCAAGGGATAAAAGACAGTTGGCGTTATCGTTGGGACAGCCTCCATGGCGGCGCCATTGGTGCAGTTGTTGGTCTGTTGCCGGGTCTAGGTGGAGCAATAAGCGATTGGATAAGTTATGCATCCACTGTTGCCGCACACCCAACTGAAAAGTTTGGTAACGGTAATATCAAAGGAGTAATTGGACCGGAAGGTAGCAATAATGCACAAAAAGCAACTTCGATGGTTACCACAGTTTTGTTTGCAATCCCAGGTGCACCATTTGCCGCAGTACTGCTAGGCCTGTTTATGTATTTAAATTTTGAAATGGGTTCGCCGGACCTGTTAAATAACATTGAGTTTTTTAGAAGTATGGCATTGGGGTTTTTGGTAGCCACGGTGTTAGTTGCTATTGTAAGTTATTTGTTTATTCCAACGATTAGTCGTATAAGCCAGATACCGTATCGATACTACTTTCCAGTTTTGATTGCTTTGATTGTTTGGAGTTGTCTCCAGTATACCGGGGGTTGGGAAGATATTGTAATGCTATTGATATTTTCAGTATTAGGCATTGCAATGAAGCATTTTCAATTTAGCAGACCGGCATTTCTAATTGCATTTATTTTGTCGGAACGTGTAGAAAATATGACGATACAGATAACTTCATTGTACAACGTAACAGACTTGTTAGTAAGGCCCGTATTCTTAGCATTGATAGGAGTATTCATTGGGCTAATATTTCTAAACTACAAACTTAAACTTAAAATCAATTATTCATAATATGGAGAAACATATGAAACAGTTATTCACAGCATTGATTTTAGCATTGGGCCTAGTGTCTACTGCTAATGCTGATTATACTCTGGTAGTTCCGCAGAAGCCGGGTGCAGGTACCAGTGTATGGGCACAAATTGTTGCGGGAGAACTAGAAAAGCATCTAGGGGAAAAGATTGTCATCAAGCATATCCCAGGTGCAAGAGACATTCCTGGCTTTAACGAATTCCACAATAATCTACAACAAGACGACAAAACAGTAATGGTATCGCACGGTGGCAACGGTGTTAGTTTCCTTGAAGAAAAAGTTGACTACAACTATGCAGACTACGATAGCATTGGACTAATGAACTTAAACATCATTGCTGGAAAACGTAAAGGCGATTCAATGGACAAAGTACGTTTTGCATCAGGTTCTGGTATGACACCCGAAGCATTGGCAATGACTATGTTGATTTGCGGACCAGATAAAACTGTGGACCAGTACATTGCCTGCTTTAAGGAACATGTTAATTGGGTAAACGGTATGTCAGGTGGCGAGCGCAGACTTGCATTTAAACGTGGTGAGTTAAACGGAACACGTGAAAACCCAGCCGCATATAAAAAGCACGTTGAGACAGACAGCAACGCAGAGATTTGGTTTCACCATGGTATCTTAGATGCCAACAAAGGAACGCACAGCGATGATCCTAACTACCCAGGATATCAATTTGAAGTGTTGTTTAAAAAGCGTTGGGGTGTAGAACCACGTGGCGAATTTTACAATGCTTATAAACTGGCAAAGAGTTTCCGTGACGGATTGCAAAAAGCACTATGGGTACGCAAAGGTAACCCTAACACAGAAAAACTACGTCAGGCACTAACTGCAATGGCTAACGATCCAGAGAGCCGTGCTAAAATTGAAAAAGATGTAGGACAATACCAATGGTTAATTGGTAGTGTTGGTAACGGCCAACGCGATGCGCTTATGAAATTAATTACACGACAAGCATTGTCTGACTTGGTTAAATTTAACAAACAGGCACTGGGTCTTGAAAGTGTTTTTAAAGAAAATTTAATTAAGTGACACATGTTACTTTTATAAAATATGCCAGTGCAGTTACCATTCTTTGTGCAATGGTACTGCACGTTCAAGGCATCACTCCCTGGAATAGTTTTTTACAAATTATAGGTGCGTGTGGTTGGATCTACGTAGGTTGGCGCTGGAAAGAAAAAGCATTAATACTTAACTTTTTGCCGCAACTGTTTATCATCATACCAATTTTATTATCAATGTATGTGTTTAAATAAATAAACTTGTTAATTCAAAAAAACAAGCGGGTGTAGCTCAGTTGGTAGAGCACTACCTTGCCAAGGTAGATGTCACGAGTTCGA
>CAYVBV010000121.1:0-5485 GCA_964449745.1 uncultured Polynucleobacter sp.
CCATATAGACTTCTGGATTACCGAAAGCACGACCAGCTTCTTCGCGAGTCATGTTCACAGCATTGATGAGGTGTGCTTCGGTGTGAACCACACGCATACCGCGACCGCCACCACCACCTGCTGCTTTGATGATTACTGGATAGCCAATTTTTTTGGCTGTGGCAATAATTTCTTTGGGATTGTCAGGAAGTGCACCTTCAGAACCTGGGACGCAAGGCACGCCAGAGCGAATCATGGCTTGCTTGGCGGACACCTTGTCTCCCATCAAACGAATCGATTCGGCGGTTGGGCCGATGAAAACAAAGCCGGATTTTTCAACGCGTTCAGCAAAGTCTGCGTTTTCTGACAAGAAACCATAGCCTGGATGAATCGCTTGAGCATCCGTCACTTCAGCCGCTGAAATAATCGCGGGCATGTTGAGATAGCTTTGCGCTGAGGGAGCTGGACCGATACACACAGCTTCATCGGCCAACTTCACATACTTGGCATCGCGATCAGCTTCTGAGAAAACCACCACCGTTTTGATGCCCATCTCTCGACAAGCTCTTTGGATGCGCAGTGCAATTTCGCCGCGATTGGCGATAAGAATCTTTTCAAACATTGGGTAACCCTTTTTAAGCTGTAGCTTTGATTAGCCAATAATGAATAGAGCTTGACCAAATTCAACGCCTTGGCCGTTCTCACAAAGAATTTCTTTCACAACACCGGCTTTGTCAGACTCAATTTCATTGAGTAACTTCATGGCTTCAATGATGCAAAGTGTTTGACCTTCTTTGACTGTGTCGCCAATTTTTACAAATGAATCCGCACCCGGTGTTGGGGAGCGGTAGAAAGTTCCTACCATCGGTGATTTCACCGCGTGACCCGTGGGTTCAGCTGGAGCTGATTCAGCCGGTGCCACTGCTGCAGTTGCTGGGGCAGATGGTGCGCTGGCAACCGGTGCAGCGGGTGCTGGAGCGTAGACTTGTTGAACGGGTGCGGCAACTGGGGCTGGATTCTTAACAATTCTGACTTTGTCTTCGCCTTCAGTGACTTCTAGTTCTGAAACACCTGATTCGGCGACTAAATCGATCAAAGTTTTGAGTTTTCTTAAATCCATGATGCCCTTCCTTAGTTTTTTTACTTGGAAGAGATTATAACGTCATCAATCCATGAACTGAGCTCATCTTCGGTTATTTTGCCGAGTTTGGTCTTAATAATGCTTCCTTTTGTATCAATCATGACTGTAAAAGGTAGGCCGGAGCTGGGGTTGCCCATGCTTTTGGCCCAAGTAGCTCCTTCTAATCCTCCTAAAACAATGGGGTAGTTCACAGGGGTTTTTGAAAGGAATTCGCGAATATTAGATGGTGAATCAACGCCAATGCCAACAAATAGCACATTTTTATCAACATATTTAGTTTGGACTCGGACCAGTTCTGGCATTTCTTCAACACATGGCGGGCACCAAGAAGCCCAGTAATTAAGGACCAAAATCTTGCCTCGCCAATCCTTGCTAGGATGAATTTCACCATTGGGGGAGCGCAATTCTTGAGAAAAAAACTGTTCCACAGCAGTGTCTTGGGCTGGGGTGGTTCTGAACTTAAAGCTGGATATGCCAAGCCCCAGTCCCCCGCCAATCAGTCCTGCAACCAAGAGTACGATCCATTGACGTTTATTCATATCTTTTCTTTCTGTTTTTCAATCATTTACCTTATTTTGCACGGATGTTTGGATAAAATCTTGGCATGCATCTTCATATTCTAGGTATTTGCGGTACTTTCATGGGCGGGATTGCCGCCATCGCACGTCAAGCTGGTCACAAGGTGACCGGTTGCGACGCCAATGTTTACCCACCCATGAGTACTCAGTTGGAGGCTCAAGGCATTGAGTTGATTGAAGGCTTTTCGCCTGATCAAATTGCCCTAAAACCAGATTTATTCATTATTGGCAATGTGGTTTCTAGGGGCAATCCATTGATGGAGGCCATTCTGGATCAAGGGCTACCTTATCAATCTGGTCCGCAGTGGTTGGGTGAGCAAGTCTTGCAAGGTAAACATGTGTTGGCAGTGGCGGGTACCCACGGCAAAACGACCACGACCGCCATGTTGACTTGGATTTTGCAAGCCAATGGTTTGGAGCCTGGTTATTTAATTGGAGGGGTGCCCAATAATTTTGATGTGTCGGCTCGCTTGGGTCAAAAGTCTGCAGCCACTCAAAATGCTCCCCACTATTTTGTGATTGAAGCCGATGAATATGACACCGCGTTTTTCGACAAGCGTAGCAAGTTTGTTCATTACAGACCTAGAACGGCCATTTTGAATAACTTAGAGTTTGACCATGCGGATATCTTTGCAGATATCACGGCCATCGAAACACAATTCCATCATTTGGTTAGAACGGTGCCATCTTCAGGTTGTTTGGTGGTCAATGGTGCTGAGGCGAGCTTAGATCGAGTGCTTCAAAAGGGGTGTTGGTCTTTGGTAGAAAAATTTGGTCTTTCAAACTCGGCCCAACAAAATTTGCCGATGCCTGATTGGTCTTTGCAAGACACTGACCGAGATGGGTTTAAGGTTTTATTCAAAGGTCAAGAAGTGGCAGAGGTGGTTTGGGATGAGGATGCCTCGGTGACGGGTCGCCATAATCAACTCAATGCTTTGGCTGCGATTGCAGCAGCCAATCATGTGGGTGTGACACCCCAACAAGCAGCGCAAGCACTTGGCTCGTTTAAAAATGTGAAGCGTCGCATGGAAGTGATTGGTCGCGTCAATGGCATCACCATTTACGATGATTTTGCACATCATCCAACAGCCATTACGACAACAGTCGATGGATTGAAGCGCAAAATTGCAGGCCAGCCCAATGCCAGAATCTTGGCCGTGTTAGAGCCACGTTCTAACACCATGAAGTTAGGTGTCATGAAAAGTCAGTTACCAGATAGCTTGAAAGAGGCTGATTGTGTTTTTGGTTATGGTTCGGCCACCGGTAAAGACGCCTTAGGTTGGGATTTGAAAGAATCTTTGGCACCTTTGGGCGCTAAAGCTCAAGCATTTGATGATTTAGAAAAACTGATGCAGGCCGTTAAAAAGGAAGCCAAAGAGGGCGACCATATTTTGGTGATGAGTAATGGTGGTTTTGGTGGCGTACACCGCAAACTCTTGGAGCTATTGCGTTAATGAATTGTGACGCATTCCCAGGTAATTTAAATACAAACAACTAAAGTGATTGATCAAAAGAGAGAAACTGATGACTAAAAATCCAGCCAAGAGATTAGAAAATAAAGTTTGCATCATCACCGGCAGCGCCAATGGGATTGGCTTTGCCACGGCTCAGAAGTTTTGTGATGAGGGTGGTATTTCAATCATATGTGACATGAATGCTGATCAAGTGAAGTCTGCGGTTCAAAAACTGCAAGCATCAGGTGGTCAAGCCGATGGGTTTGTCATGAATGTCACCGATCGTGCCAATATTGATGCAGTCGTTGCTTCAGTCGTGGAGAAATACGGGCGCATTGATGTGTTGATTAACAATGCGGGGATTACCAAAGATGCCCGCTTAGTCAACATGACTGAAGCTCAATTTGATGCAGTGATTGATGTGAACTTAAAAGGGGTCTTCAACTGTACTCAATCCGTGGTGCCTCACATGTTGAAAGCGGGTAAGGGTTCGATTGTGAGTGCTTCTAGCGTGGTGGGTTTGTATGGCAACTTTGGCCAAACCAACTATGCAGCGACCAAATATGGCGTGATTGGATTCACAACGACTTGGGCGCGCGAGTTAGGCCCTAAGGGAATTCGTGTGAATGCGGTTTGCCCTGGTTTTGTAGAGACCAGCATTTTGGCCTCAATGCCAGAAGAAGTGTTGAATGGTATGAAAGAGCGCTCATGGTTGCGTCGTTTAGGGCAGCCTGAAGAGTTGGCCAATGTTTATGCCTTCTTAGCCAGTGATGAATCTAGTTACATCAATGGCATTGCTTTAGAAGCCAGTGGCGGGATTTCGCTTTAATGCATTTGTTGTATGAAGATGGGGGCGACATCAAGGTAGCCACCTTGATGACCAGCGGTCCATCTGCTAGCGAAAATGAATCTTTGGCCATTGAAAGTTTGGGTGGTAAGCGTGGCAAGTTAAAAGCCAAAGATGTTTGGTTGCGTTTTGAAAATAATCAACCAGAACAATTTCTTCAAGAAGCAAAAAAGCAGGCCCAAGAATTAGATTTAGACTTTTTGTGGGAATGCGCTGGTGATGGTGAATTCATGTTCATGGATTTGGCCAAAGAATATTTTGGCGAATCTTCGTCTGCATTACAGCAAACCAGCTTAGCAATTGCATTGCAAGGAGCGCCCGTTTACTTCCGCCGCAAAGGGCGCGGTCAGTTCATGCGAGCTCCTGAAGAGCAGCTCAAAGCAGCTTTATTGGCAGTCGAGAGAAAAAAAGCAGAGCTCATCAAGCAAGAGCATTGGGAAGAGCAGCTAAAAGCAGGGCAGTTGCCTGAAGAAATCAGCCCATTCATCAATGCATTGTTGTTTTCACCCGATAAAAACTCCACTGCCTACAAAGCCGTGAGCAATGCCGCTCAGGGATTGAAAGGTGGCATTGCAGAATTATTTTTAAAGTGTGGGGTGCTCAGCTCTGCATTAAGTTATCACGAGGGAAAGTTTTTAAAAGAGCATTTCCCCAAAGGGATTGACTTCAAGGTTCAGCTCCAAGCTGATGAGCAGGCGGCTTGGGAAGAGGCTTTGCAAAAATTACCCCTTGCAGAAGTCAAAGCCTTTTCAATTGATGATGCAAGCACCACAGAAATTGACGATGCGTTTTCAGTGACCCCAATTGAGATAGAAAATCATGGAGCTTGTCAGCGTGTGGGTATTCACATTGCTGCCCCTGGTTTGGCCATTCATCGCGGAGGAGCTTTAGATGAAATCGGTCGTCAGCGACTATCCACCGTTTACTTTCCCGGTGGCAAGATCACCATGTTGCCCAATGAGGTGATTGAGGTTTTCTCTTTACATGCAGCCAGCAATGAAAAGAGTCCCTTGCCACTTCGTCCTGCAGTTTCCTTGTATGTGACGCTCAATTCAGAGGGTGCAGTGATTACAGAAGGTGAGCATGCTCCCGTCACCAAAGTTGAGCGTGTCCCGATGGCGTCCAACCTTCGATTAGATGATATTGAGCATTTGGTCACAGAAGATTCTTTATCGGATCAAACCAAAGCCACTTTGATTCCTTATCAATCAGAGCTCAATATTCTGTGGCAAGCAGCCAAAAAGCTTCATGCAAGACGTCAAGAGCAGCGAGTTTTGAATGGCTTAAAAGAGGAGGCTTTGGGTCTGCCAGACCCTCAATCCTTACCTCGAGACTTTAATTTCAAAGTAACCAATGACATTGTTGAAATCACTCCACGTCAACGCGGTTCAGTGCTTGACTCAATCGTCGCCGAATGGATGATTTTCTGTAACAGTACTTGGGGTAACCAACTTGCGCAGCACAGTGTGCCAGGGATTTATCGTGC
>CAYVBV010000122.1:0-5483 GCA_964449745.1 uncultured Polynucleobacter sp.
AAAAGGTTTCAAATAATTTGGTAAGGGAAAAGTCATAAGTGCAATTGTTGACATCATTGGGCGTGAAATTCTAGATTCAAGAGGCAATCCTACGGTTGAATGTGATGTGTTACTTGAGTCTGGTGTCATGGGGCGTGCAGCGGTTCCGTCAGGTGCATCAACAGGCTCACGTGAAGCGGTTGAACTTCGAGATGATGAGCCAGGTCGTTACTTAGGTAAAGGTGTTCTTAAGGCGGTAGAAAACATCAACACTGAAATCGCTGAAGCGGTGATGGGCTTGGATGCCAGTGAGCAGGCTTTCTTGGATCGTACCTTGATTGATTTAGATGGCACGGACAACAAATCACGTTTAGGCGCCAACGCCACTTTGGCAGTTTCAATGGCAGTGGCTCGCGCAGCAGCTGAAGAAGCAGGTTTGCCTTTATATCGTTATTTTGGTGGTTCTGGTGCAATGCAATTACCTGTTCCGATGATGAATATCGTGAACGGTGGTTCGCATGCCAATAACAGCTTAGATATTCAAGAATTCATGATCATGCCGGTGAGCATGGGAAGTTTCCGTGAAGCGGTGCGCTGTGGTGCTGAAGTATTCCACGCATTGAAGAAAATCATTCATGATCAAGGTATGCCAACATCTGTTGGTGATGAAGGTGGTTTTGCACCGAACTTCAAGAGCAACGAAGAGTGTTTGAACACCATTTTGAAAGCAATTGAAAAAGCGGGTTACAAACCTGGAGAAGATGTTTTGTTGGCTTTGGACTGCGCTGCCAGTGAGTTCTATAAAGACGGCAAATATGATTTGTCTGGCGAGGGCTTGCAATTAACTTCCGCAGAGTTTGCTGACTACTTGGCCAATTTGGCTGATAAATATCCGATTGTTTCCATCGAGGATGGTATGCACGAAGGTGACTGGGCGGGTTGGGCCACTTTGACTGAGAAACTTGGTAAAAAGATTCAATTGGTGGGTGATGATTTATTCGTAACGAATACCAAAATTCTTAAAGAAGGTATTGAAAAGAATATTGCCAACTCAATCTTGATTAAAGTGAATCAGATTGGCACTTTGACGGAAACATTTGCTGCGATTGAGATGGCCAAGCGTGCTAACTACACTGCTGTGATTTCTCATCGTTCTGGAGAAACAGAAGACAGTACGATTGCAGACATTGCGGTAGGTACTAATGCTGGTCAGATCAAAACAGGATCTTTGTCTCGTTCAGACCGCATTGCCAAGTACAACCAGTTAATTCGTATTGAAGAAGACTTGGGTGATATTGCCAGCTATCCTGGTCGTAGCACTTTCTATAACTTACGCAAGTAACGTTCTAGTCGACTGACAAAGAGAGAGCCCAGATGCGCATCGTTGTTTACGGCATGTTGGCTCTCTTGGTCATTATTCAGTACCCATTGTGGTTAGGCAAGGGCGGTTGGCTCAGAGTGTATGAACTTGATCGCCAAGTATCTAAGCAAATGGAAAAGAATGATGCCCTTGCGGCACGTAACGCTAAGTTGTCTGGCGAAGTGAAAGACCTCAAAGACGGTACCAAAGCGATTGAAGAGCGTGCTCGCGCTGAACATGGCATGAGCAAAGAGGGCGAAATTTTTGTTCAGGTTGTCCCAGGTAAAAAACCCAATAATGGTCCTGACAAAGAAGAGCCTAAAAAATAGGCCCAAAAATAAGTCTATTTATAGGTTGTTGTTTTTTTTAATGCTTTGAGTTGGGCGCTTGCTTAACAGCATCTGCAATGGATGGACTGGCAAAAATTTGTTTGCAATCAACTGCATCAAAAATGTAAACCTGACCACAAAAATCACAGTTGGTTTCAACCGAATTTTTTTCTAAGAGAATGCTGTTGACTTCTTCTTCTCCGAGCATTTTAAGCATGTCAGCAACTTTCAGTCTCGAACATCGGCATCCAAATTGGATATGACGTTCGTCAAAGCTTCTAACGCCATGATGGGTTGATTCATCTAGATAGAGGCGCTTCATCAACACCTTAGGTTCTAGAGTTAGCAATTCTTCCTGGGTGACGGTGTCTGACAGCATTTGCAACCTTGCCCAACCCTCAGCGGCTGTTTCATCATCCATCTTGAGTTGACCGCCCATATTGGGAAGTCTTTGCAGCAATAGGCCGCCACAGGAGTTCTCATCACTGGCCAGCCAGAGTCGAGTTTCTAGTTGTTCAGAGTCGCGCATATACAGAGTAATTGCTTCTGCAATGCTTTGTACCGGTTGACCATCATCACTCAATGCCACAATACCCTGATAAGGATTTTGTCCTGGTTGACGATCTGCAGGATCTAATGTGATGACTAAGCGACCTTGGCCATCAGGATTAATTAATTCTGACAAATTGGCGTCTTCTGCCAAATGAGATAAATCAATTTCATCATTGAGTTTTGCAGTTGCACGAATCACCAAATGTTCATTGCACTCCAACACCAATAAGCGAACAGGGCCATTACCTTGAGCTTGAATAATCATGCTGCCATTGAATTTGAGGGTGCCACATAGCAACACGCCTGCGGCGATTAAGTCGCCCAAAAGCTTTTTAACGGCTGGAGGATAATCCTTACGAGCAAGGATGGCTTGCCAAGCATTGCGAACATGAACGATTTCACCGCGTACTGGTGCTCCGTCAAAAACGAAGACTTGGAGGTAATCCGGAAAGTATTTATCTGTCATGTCGTATATTGTAGAAACTTTATGAAATGAAGCTCTGTGTTTGCAAATAAACATCCATTCTTGACCGCAATTTCCTTGGCGCTAGGCTCTGCCATTGCTCTGGGTTTGGCACGGTTTTCCTATGGGCTTTTATTGCCTATTATGAGGGAAGATTTGGAGTGGTCTTATCTGGTGGCCGGCACGATGAACACAGCCAATGCGCTGGGTTACTTTATTGGGGCCCTTAGCTCCCCGTTCATGATGCGTAGAATGTCGGTGCATCAATTTTTCATTGTGTCAGCCATCATCACAGGAATTTTTCTGTTTTTATCGGGTTGTACAGATCAGACCATTTGGTTATTCATCTATCGTGTGATGGCAGGTATTGCGAGTGCTTGGATTTTTGTGGCGGGTGGCGTCCTGATTTCTCAATTGGGAACTATTCATGCCCATCAATCTGGTTTGATGTTGGGTATTTTCTATGCTGGACCTGGCTTGGGTATTGTTCTATCCAGTGGGGTTTTGCCTTTCTTTCATGAATGGGGTCTGAAGATTCAATGGAATCATTCTTGGCAACTTTCTTGGTATGCCCTGGCAGCTGTTTGCTTCATCTTTACAGTGATTTTGATTAAACCCGTGAATTCAATCCCTGCCATTCCTCCAAAACAAGCCGGACACTCTGCAACACCACTGAAATCTTATCTGCCATTGCTGGCTGGGTATTTCATGTTTGGAGTGGGTTACATTGGTTATATGACTTTTGTGGTTGCTTTGCTCAAGCAATTAGGGCTGGCATCGATTACTTTAAACATTTTTTATGCCGTGCTTGGTTTGGCGGTGATGGGGTCTTCCCGTTTATGGGCTCGCATGCTGGATCGTTATCAAGGGGGTCAATCTCTGGCGATCCTCAATACTTTGTTGGGCGTAGCCAGTTTGATTCCTGCATTGATTGCTATGTATGAGTTGCCATTGACCGTCCTTGTGATGGTCAGTATTTTTGCTTCAGGAATTCTGTTTGGGGCCGTATTTTTGTCAGCAGTGGCCTCTACCACAGCCTTTGTGAAACACAATATGCCGCCTTCTGATTGGGTGGGGGGTATTACCGCTTTCACGAGCATTTTTGCCGCAGGTCAAATCATCGGACCCACCATCGCTGGATGGATTTCTGATGGGCAGGGAGGTTTAGCAGCCGGACTATTGTTTTCTGGCCTGGCTTTGTTGTTAGGAGGGTTGATTGCTACTCGTCAACAAGCTTTGCGCAAACCCAATTGATCCGTATATAAAAATAAGCCTTCTATCTCGTCAATGAGATAATGTTGCTTATGACAGTGAGAACACGATTTGCACCCAGCCCAACGGGCTTTATTCATTTAGGTAACCTCAGAAGTGCTTTGTATCCTTGGGCGTTTGCGCGCAAGATGAAAGGCGACTTTATTCTGCGCATTGAAGACACGGATCAAGAGCGATCCAGTCAAGAAGCGGTCGATGTCATCATCGAGGGGATGCGTTGGTTAGGACTTGATATTGATGAAGGTCCTTTTTATCAAATGCAACGCATGGATCGTTACCGCGAAGTCATTGCGCAAATGCTTCAAGATGGGTTGGCTTACTACTGCTACATGAGTGAAGAAGAGTTGAATGCTTTGCGTGAGCAGCAAATGGCGAATAAAGAAAAACCACGCTATAACGGTTTTTGGCGTCCTGAACTAGGCAAAGATTTGCCACCAGTTCCAGCAGACATCAAGCCAGTGATTCGTTTTAAAAATCCAATCGGTGGCAGTGTGGTTTGGGAAGATGCTGTGAAGGGTCGCATTGAAATTAGCAATGATGAGTTAGACGATTTGGTCATTGCTCGCCCGGATGGCACACCCACATATAACTTTTGTGTGGTGGTCGATGATTTGGATATGAAAATCACCCATGTGATTCGTGGAGATGATCATGTCAACAATACGCCAAGACAAATTAATATTTTGCAAGCTTTGGGTGGTGCCTTACCGGTTTATGCTCATTTGCCAACGGTTTTAAATGACCAAGGTGAAAAAATGAGTAAGCGCAACGGTGCCATGAGCGTCAGAGACTATGAACGTGAAGGTTATATGCCCGAAGCTGTTTTAAATTACCTGGCTCGTTTGGGGTGGTCTCATGGTGATGCTGAAGTGTTTACCAAAGAGCAATTCATCGAATGGTTTGATTTGGACCATCTAGGAAAGTCTCCAGCACAGCATAATCCAGAAAAATTATTGTGGTTGAATCACCAATATATTCAGCAAGCAGATGCAGCTGATTTGGCCAAGAGGGTTCAGCCATTTGCACAAAATTTGGGCATTCCAACTGAAAAAGGTCCTGATTTTGTCGGAGTGGTAAATATTCTTAAAGATCGTGCCAATACCTTGATTGAAATTGCTGAGGGTGCCAGGCTGTTTTATATGGATGCGCCACAACATTCTTTGGCTGATTTAGAGGCCAACGTCCCTGCAACGGTACATCCAGCGATTGCAGACTTCATTGAAGAGTTGACTCAAGGTGATGGGTCAAAAGCAGCCATTTCAGCAGCTTTTAAGGTGGTTTTGGCTAAACATGGCTTGAAAATGCCTGGCTTAGCCATGCCCATCCGCTATGCGATGTTTGCCACGACTCAAACCCCCGCTTTGGATGCAGTTATCTCATTGATTGGTAAAGAAGAAACAAAACAGCGCTTGCAAAGAAGCATAAAAATAAGCTAGAATCATGGTCTTGATTGCTTGAGCTTATTAATTAAGGTCATCTAATTAAGGGGCTATAGCTCAGCTGGGAGAGCGCTTGCATGGCATGCAAG
>CAYVBV010000123.1:0-5409 GCA_964449745.1 uncultured Polynucleobacter sp.
AGTATCACGCAATCGGGGCGGGTTCCCAGTGTTTCGAGGTCAAGCATCACATCCATACGGATATTATATGCTATTATTTTGATTGTGTCAAGACTTTTTGGCTTTCGGCAGCCACTACCCGTTTACGCAGGCTCGAACTGGAGAAACTATGGTCCCGGCCATTGAAAATGATTTCAATGCCGCGGCCCTGACATTCTTTGCGGCCCGTAAAATCTTTTTCGGCATACTCCACACCCAATACCCGCACATCAAGTGGGAGAATCAGTAACAAGTCTACGAGATCTTGTTCAGTTTGGTAGACCACCACTTCGTCCACATAACGGCAAGCAGCCAATTGGATCTGGCGTTCTACGATGCTTTGCACTGGGGCATTTTTGGTATCGGGTCTGTCAATGGTGGGGTCAGTCTGCAAGCCAGCGATGAGGTAATCGCAATGGTTCTTGGCTTCAGCCAGCATGGCGATATGCCCGGCATGTAGCATGTCAAAGGTAGAGAAGGTTATGCCGATCCTCTTGCCTTGAGCTTTGAGGTCTTTGATGTGGTTGAATATCACTGTTTTTCGAGGTCAAATCGGAGTACACGGAACTTGGGATCGTTGTCACGGAAATGTGTGACTTTGGTTTCCCAAATGTCGGGAATGGGGTTGTTGAGAAAACTGATCTGGAACGCGATACGATTTTCCAGCAGATGTTCCACGCTGTGCAAAACGCGGGCTTCAAGTATGACCCAGGTATGCAAGGGAATCTGCACTCGTTTGATCTCGTTGAGTCGGGATCTATCAAGTCCTTGTGTTTGTGGCGGACGATATACTTCGTGATCGGTTTCTTGCCAGAACACTGTGGGAGGCAAATATTTGTCTTGACCACCAGTCTGTAACAGATATACTGCGGTGAAATCTTTGACAATGTCGGTGTGTGCCGCGGTAGTAAATCCATTACCGGTGTCGGGAGTGTCGTTGATCACGGTGTAGTTGACACCGGCATCAACAAAAGTTTCCGAGATGTTTTCTTTGGTCCAGTCACGGAAAAGATCATTGGCAGTGCGGTAATTAGCGGCTGCGATGTAGTCATGCCCGTCCCAGTTAATGGCTCGGCGTTGCACAAAGTAACCGTGGTCCATGTTCTTTTCTCCGGTCACGTCTCCGGCATCTTTTTTGCCCAGGGGTCTTTGTAAGTCAACACTGTCAATGATGTGCTTGGGAGGATGTGGCCAGCGTTCGACTAATTTCCAGTATTCGTATTCGGTATCTTTGATCATGTATCTGCTTCGAGTTTGACCTGTAAGGGAAAACCATTTTCTCGCGCCAACACCGTGACTTCCATGCCTTTTTGCTCGGCCATTTCGTAGGGCAACACTGCCACACTGGCTGAGCCACGCTCGTGGATTTCAAAGGTCAGTTCTTGTGCTTTTTCTTCGCTGTGACCAAACACGATCTTGAGGCTTTCGACTACAAACTCAACTGTGGTAGTTTCGTCGTTGATGTAGATCACCCGATACATGTGTGGTTCGGGATAATTTTCTTTGGGCGAAATGCGTGGTCTAGTCACAGTCTTCTTTTTGGTCTTTGTGTCTGGCATAATATGGTTTCGTTGAAAAATGTATTTACACAATCTGGGGCAGACGAACTGCCCCAGTCCTTGATACTATTACTTAGTAAAAGTGATAGCGATCTTTTTGGGCTTCTTCTCCTCAGGAACCACATGCTCAAGTGCTACACTCAAGATACCATTCTTGACTGTAGCGGCACGCACTTCCACGTTGTCTGCCAGGGTGAATCTGCGAACGAAACTGCGAGCAGAAATACCACGGTGCAGATACTCAGGAGTATCTTCCTGTTTGGCACGCTCACCAGCCACGGTCAGCACGCCATCCTTGAGTTCAACGTCGAGTTCATCTTCGTTGAAGCCGGCCACTGCCACTTCGACCACATAGTGTGCGTCGTCGAGTTTGACCACATTGTAGGGAGGATAGTTGTCGCCTTTGCTGTTGGCAAAGGTGCGATTCAGTTCCTCAAACATACGGTCAAATCCGATTGCATGGCGGTGTAAGGTGGGAAGATCAAAAGTGGAAAAAGTATATTGTGTCATATTATTCTCCTTTATTAAGCAAGTATGACGTTTGTGAAATGTAGCCCGACCATCGGCGCTACAAGCATATTTATACAGGTTTATCGGGTAGATGTCAAGACTATTGTAAGTCTTCGTTGGGATCATCGTCCAATTCTTCGCGGGCGAGATTCAACATGATTTGGTATTGTTCCCAGGCGTGCTGTACAGCAGGGTGTGTTTCGCGGATGCGTTGGTCAGCGCGGTGTTGATCCAAGATCTCGCGATCTTCCAGCCAGCCAGTGATGCCATCCCAGTTAGTGCCATCGACTGTGATGGTGTCAATGGTATCTATGGTGTAGGAGGGCTGTGCGGCACCGTAATTGGAAATATCGATAGTGATATTGCCATTGATGTCAGAAAGATCAATGATCGTGCTGTCGGCCGATCCTGCCGCGGAATCGGAATCAAAAATAAAGATGTCCTGATCGCTCATTAGTAGAGACGCTTGGGTAGACTTTCTTGTTGTAACTTTTTCTGCCAGCGGCGCTTGGCTGCGGCTTTTTTCTTCTTGCGTGTCACATTGGGTTTTTCATAGGTCTCACGGTCTCTGAGATCCTGTAGTTTACCACTTTCGGCTATCTTCTTTTTGAATTTACGCAGGGCCTTTTCAACATTGCCGTCGTGTCCGACGAATACTGTTGAACCTAGGAATTGCGATTTGTCTCGTTTAATAAACACTTATTCTCCTTGATCAAGTACTAACACTGGGTCTGTGTGATATTTAACAACTTTTTCGTCTATTATTATCTTTTTTACGCCACTTCGACGCATTTTTTTCAGCAAAAACATCAAGGGCGATAGGGTTTTTTCCACGATCGCCCGTAGTCCGCGGGCACCAACATTCATCGAGTGCGCGATTTCTGCTATAGCGACCACAGCAGAATCCTCAAATTCCAATTCCACATCGTCGGCAGAAAAGTAAAACTTCATCTGATCAATGAGATTGTTTTTTGGTTCCTTTAGCACAGACACTAAATCTTCAACAGTCAATGCACTGACCGGAACCATTATCGGGAACCTGCCCACGAACTCTGGTATCATACCAAACTGCACCAAATCCATGGGCAGTGCATCGCTGCCAAAGCCAGTGGGATTTTCACTTTTGGCCGTGGCAAAGCCCATGCTAGATCCATTGGTCCTGCGCTCAACAATCTTTTCCAATCCCAGGAATGCGCCGCCAGCGATGAAAAGTATATTGCTGGTATCGACTTCTATTTCCTCCGATCGTTTGCCTTCGCCGATCTTTACATTGCACTTGGTGCCTTCAATGATCTTCAACAACGCCTGTTGTACACCTTCTCCGGATACATCACGTGTCAAGGAAGCCGATTCGCTCTTCCTAGATATCTTGTCGATCTCGTCAATGAATATGATGCCTCTTTCGCAGAGTGCTATGTCATAGTCGGCGGCAGCCAACAACCGAGATATCAAGATCTCTACATCGTCGCCGACATAACCGGCTTCGGTTATGGTAGTGGCATCGGCCACCACAAACGGCACATCGAGGTATCTGGCCACAGTCCTGGCCAACAATGTCTTACCAGAACCAGTGGGACCATAGACCATGAGATTGCTTTTTTCTATCTCGAGATCGGTCTCGTAGTAGATTCTCTTGTAGTGGTTGGTCACTGCCACTGCCAACATTTCTTTGGCACGATCTTGACCTACCACAAATTCGTCGAGATGCTCTTTGATCTTGACAGGGTCCAACGCACGATTGGATCCGTATGCTTCTCGTACCTTGTTGTTTTTTTCTTTGTGCAAAATACCCGAGCACAGAGAAATACATTCGTCACAGATGCCTGCTTCGTTGGCGACTATGAGTTTTTGTACTTCGTCTCGGGCTTTGCCGCAAAAGTCACAGCGAAGAGTTTGACTGTCGTTGGACATAGGTGATTAGATATTGTACAGGGGACACGATTTTGCGATGATTGTCAAAAAAGTTTTTGGGTCCGTAGTTGAATGCTTTGGGGTGTCCCACTAAACGATCCTTGATCACACTGATGGTAGTGGGTATGGAGTTTATCAACACAGTGCCGGAAAGGTTAAAGGCTTTTTCCAACCAAGGCAAATCTTCCATGCCGTGATGATATAGATAGATGTTGAAGTCTGTGCCTACGACCTGGCAAAGTTCGGCCACTTCCTTGACTTCATCGTCGGTGGCGTCAATCAGAAGTATTGTGTGTAGGCTGCGATCTTCAACGTGGTCTGGAGGTGTAAGAAAGTTACTGTGCATCAGGATTGTTTTTTAGAAAGTCATCAATCTGCGATTTTTCATTGTCGCTGAGATCATCGATGTCGTATTCACCTTTTTTGACACGCGATATCAAGTGCTTGATATACTGATCGTTGTAAGTATACGAGTCTGTGAGCCTCTTGTCAACTTCGATCCATTTGTTGCCGTTCCATTTGAATAACTTGCTGGGCAAGTAATCCACACGCAGGAATAGATCTCCACGTCCGGCTTTCAAGGGAAACTTGGTACCAAAACTGGCATTGGTAGGCGATGACGAATCGTCATTGTCGGCCACCAAAGAAATGAATTCTGGAACAGCGGCTGGTTGTTCCACGGGTGCTTCTACTTCGGGTTCGGGCTGTACTTCTAGTTCGGGTTCGGCCACTGGTTCGGGCTGTACTTCTACCACTTCGAGCACAGGCTCGGGCTCTGCCACGGGTTCGCTGGGTGCAACAGTTTCATAGACGATCTGTGCTGGTTTATTCTTTTCTTCTTCCAGTTGTTGTGCCAGGATTCGGATTTGCTCTTCGAGCGCTTTGTTTTCCGCAGTGACCTGATCGAGTTGTTCCAACAGTTGGGATTTCTGGATGCTCAGGTCATTGATCTTCTGAGAATCGTTTTGAGAATTTTCTTCCAGTATAGAAATGATCTCCACTGCATCGTTGAGATCGGATTCAATTTTTTGATTCTTTTCTAGTTGTGCTTTGTTTTGCTCCAGCAGGTCGGCGATCTCTTGTTCTTGACGATGTATGCGTTCAGCATCGGCTCGAAGATCTCTGAGGTCTTGTTCTTCTTTGTCCAAGGACATCAACAAGTCATTGGCCAATTCAGTGTGATCTTGTTCAGTCCAGTCCCCTAACTCCGGTTCTTTTTTCGCAGTCGCAGACTCTTCTTCCTCGATGGCTCGCTGTCGCATCACTTCTCTGTGATGGTCTTCTTGCTCAAAGTTGATGCCCCGGGCCCATTCGATCTGTTTGCTGCCGGCCAGGATCAGCACGATGGCCAACGGGTCAAACACCAGCACGATGAGTATGATCACCCAGCGCACGGCTTTTTCTAGTGTAT
>CAYVBV010000124.1:0-5409 GCA_964449745.1 uncultured Polynucleobacter sp.
CTACCACACCCCAGCAATCCATAATTTCCTGCTCTAAATCAAATCTGTTTTTCATATATTACCTTATTCTTTTACATGATCAGATGGTTTTTTTCTGCTTGCCATTTGTTCATCGTATCTTTTTCTAGAAGCTTCGTAATCAATTTCAGGTTGTTGCTTTATTGCTATAAGAATTGGATGTAATAGAGACTTAGTATATAGTGTACTAAATTCTTCTAGAACTGTGTCAGGATCTTCTCCCTTTGCCAATCTTTTTTTAGCTTTTTCTATAATCGATTCTGGAGTGGATCTCATCGATTGCAGCGACGATAGATATAAGCATCAAGTTTAGTCGCATTAGCCAAACCACCAACTATGTTACCAGCCCAGTCATAACCGGTTACCGACGTTTTGCCAGTGCGCCAATTAACAATGACAGACTTTTGTATTGGCTTACGACCACGAACTACCAAGCGATACTGATGTTGATAACCATCAGCTTTCAAAATACGATTCATGCCAGAAACAAGTTTACGAGCTTCGGCAAGCATTTGCATGTCATTGACGCTTCGTGTATCATATGACGCGATATAACTTTTTGTGCGATTCATCATTCTTCACCTTCTTCAATTTCTTCAATGTATGGTTTGAAATCACCAGTATTGTGATCAATAATAATGATTCTTTGTTTTTCTAAAAACGTTAAAGTAGAGTCAATTCCATATGCTACCCCAGCATCTCTTCCAGCTTTATAATTAAAAATCATACCAGCTAAAAAGAACAAAAGTAGAAATGTTACTTCTATCCATTCCAACTGAAGCATTAGGCATCCTCTGCAATGCGATTAACTGTACCATCTGCAATTGGCCAATATGCAAGTCCAAGACCAATTGCAGCGGAAATCATACCTTGCAGAAGAGTAGCATCTCCAGTTTCAATGCCACCAGTGGCGCCAAACACAATCATAAATCCAACAAATAATCGAATCATAATATTTCTCCTTAAGCCGCAACTTTGTCAGTGTATTCTTCAAAACCAAACGGTCTAACTTCGTACATTGTACCATCAATCTCGATACGATCACGCATCATGCTTGAGCGATGGCCATATTCAACACCATCGTAAACTTCTAGATCTTTAACAACTTCGATGTCTTTGTGAAAATCTTGATTGACACTACCATCAGAGAAAAACTCACCTTTTGACCAAGAACCATGAATGTTCTGAGTGCGATGATAAGCATACTCAAGCATTTCGTCAATGCTAAGGAATTTTCCACAATCAATGATTGCCACTTTAACTGCTACTTGATCTTCCATCTGGTATACTGTTGCTTTCATTTTTTGCTCCTGTTTATCAATTTGTAGTACCATTATACCATATCTGGAGAGAATGTAAACAGTTTTGTGAAAATAAATGAAAATAAAAAAGCCTTTAGAATCAATAACTTAGAAACCCTTAATCCATAAGTTATTGATTCTAAAGGAAAAAAAGAATTGTAACATTTTGTATCTTTTTTGATACAAATTCACGGAAATGGCCAATTTTTGGTCTTGTGGGGGTCACTTAGGGGTTCTATACCCTCTTCCAGCTTCTTGATTCCTAGAGCCCAGTTCTCAGCTGCATCTTCAGCATAATGGATTGATTTGTCTGGATATTCCTCGGTATGAAACTTAGTACCATTATTATAGTACTCAATAATGAACATCCGATCTTGATGAATAACCTTAGCAACCAAATCTCTAGTCTTATAATACGTTGATATTAATTCTCTGCGCCACATGATAGCTCCTTTGCTAATGGAAAGATTTTAGCAATTACTTCAGCACAAGTCCGAGCAATTTCCATATGTTCTTTTTGTGTACCATTGGAAGAACGCAAGTCAATGTAATGAATCCAACTACGAAGAGTTCCATTCATGTACATCTTAGACTTAGTGTTACCTTCAGGTAAAACTGCTCGAGCTTGCTCTTTAGCAATGCCAGCGCTAATAGCCCACTCATAAGCTTCTTTAGCGACAGCAATAACACGTTTTTGCTGTTCTTCCCACATCCAAGCAAGACGTCGTCCTTCATCAGTATTAATATCAATCTCTATAGAATTTTGGCGATTCTTAGTATCTTGAAGGCGAGCTTCACGAAGTACAAACTGTTCTCCCAAAGAAGCTGGATCAGCATAGCGTTGAGAAAACTCTTGAAAAGAAAACGAACGGTGACGAAGAATTTGTCTAGCGATGTCACGAGTTGTCTCAATTTCTAAACAAGCCGAAACCATTTCTAATGGAGACCAATGCGCATGCTTAATAAGATACTTGATAAGCTTCTCAGAAGTTTCACTATTAATTTGATTAGATGGATTAGACACTCGAGCGCAGAATGCAATAAGCTCTTGTACGGCTCCATTCTTTAAGATTGGTTCATCTTGACCTTCCACTGTTACTTGGAAATTGTCGGAAATACCTTCTAAGTTTTCACCATATTGCCAAAACGAATCAAGATGCGGCTTTGAATAACTAATTAACTTTACTTTCATTTTATACCTTAAATTCTGAGAAGTTTCTAACGTTTGCAGTAGAAGGAATCATTGAAGACTGTTGACCTGAATCAATAATATTTTGAGCGTTTGGTTCAACATCATATAATTTCATTTTACTACGATCAACACCAATCACAAATCGTTTATTTGATGATGGGTCATTATATCTATTCTTTAATTGCTTAACTAAGATTTGATTCAAAGCATCAAGCTCTTCATTAGAAATTAACGCAAACATTAAGTCTGCAGTAGCCGGCAAACCGAACGATTCGGAGGTGTCTTCAAGTCCGACATCGGAGTTGGAGTATCCACTTCTTGTTGTTTGAGTTGCAGATACGATTGGTACGTTAAATTCGACAGCAAGGCCACGAATTTCTTCGGCAATTGCTTTGATGTATGAGTATGAGTTGATTGCACCGCCCATTCCTTTCATTCTTGAAGATGCACAAATATTGAGATAATCAATAAAGATAATATCAGGTTCAAAGTTTTTCTTAAGTTTAAGTTCTTTCAATAAAGCTCGAAAATGACCAACATGAGCTGAGGCGGTTGGATACTCTTTAATAACCAATTTACCATTTGCTCTATTAGCAATTTGCGCAACTTTATTTCCAAACATATCTTTAGATAGATTTGAAAGCTGATCAATTGGTACATTCATTAGATTAGCATCGATACGTTCTGCGATACGTTCTTCAGCCATTTCCATTGTAATGTACAATGCGTTCTTGCCCTGTGATAATACTGATCCAGCGACATGACACATAAACAAAGATTTACCAACACCAGTACCAGCCAAAGCGATATTTAGTGTCTTGTTAGGTAAACCACCCTTTGTAATTTGATTGAAGTAATCTAAATCAAATGGAATACGTTCTTCTTGTTTGTGATAGAAATCATAACGACTATCATAGTCATTCAAATAATCATGACCAATATTAGTATCAAATGCAACTGACAAAGCTTCAGTTAAAAGATCTGGTAATGCATTTTTAGTAAGTTCTTTATCTTTACCATCAAGAATACCAATAGACTTCATGATTGCAATATGAATGGCTCGATCTTGACACCATTTTTCAGTCTGATCGACAAGCCATTCAATATCAGTATTTTCAGACTTTGAAATTTCTTGTACGATTGAAATAGACTGTTGGTATTGTCCATCTGTCAGATTTGCAGATTCAAGTTCAATACCAAGAGCTTCACCTGTTGGAAGTTTATTGTATTTGCCTACATAGTTTACAATTTGATCAAAGACATCTTTGTGTATATCTTCAAAGTATTCTTTCTTTAGGAAAGGAATAACCTTACGCGTATACTGCTCGTTATTAATGAGATTACGTAATACTGTAGTCTGAATATTAGGATCCATTAGTCACCAATTTTATATTGTCCATCTTCAAATGCGGTTTCAATAATATGAGTTAACATATCACCAAGATAATTTTCAAATGCTGGACTTTCTTGCAATTCTGATTTTTCCATCGGGCTTTTTTCAATTTCATATTCAAACGAAAGTCTACCCTCAAGTTCTTTAGTATTATTATTATTAATTTCTTCTAACGATAGACGACCAAAAGTTACAATAGTTCCAGCAAATTGACCAGTTAGAATTTTGAAAGAGTCGTGATCAGAATCTTCTTTGAATGAAACTCTTTCATAATCATATCTAGATATATTATACATCATCTTCACCTAAAAGTACACCCTCTAGTAATGCATCATCAATTTCTGATTTATAGCCAATGGTGTAATGCTTCTTAACAAATTCTTTGAAATTTGTCTTTTCAAAGATTGGAGTCCAGAATTCTTCCTTTGAAGTTTCTGCTTCACGTACTTTATTGACAGTAAGCAATTCACCTGTTGCAGGATTAATAGATTCATACCAACCATTACTTGGCTTTTGCACATAACCACCAGCCAAACCAACTTCAAGTAGACCCGAATACTTTTCTACGCCACCTTCCCAAGTAACTGTAACAGGAACCTTTGATTTTTCTTTAACAAAACGAGACTTTTCAACATTAATTACAAAGTCGTAACCAGTAACTTCTGTACCTTTTTTGTTTTGACGACGACCAAGGATCCAAATTGTATCTGCTGAATAGTAGATACCTGTGCCACCTGAAACAATTGCTTTAGGGAACAAACCAATTTCTTGATATGTATGATTTACCGCAAGCATTGGAATGTCTTTCATAGTCAAATATGGTGTTGACATACGGAAGAGACCTTTCAGGGCTTTTGCACGGGACATGTCAGCAACAGATTTTTCATTGATAGCATCGTCTAATTCTTTCTTAGATGCAAGGTTACCAATTGAATCAATCACAACAATAACTTTATCATCACGACTGATTTCTTCTAGTTGGCCAATCAAATCAAACTTTAGTTCTTCAACGTTAGTAATTGGAGTATGCAATACACGCTCAACATCAATACCAAATGATTCAAAGTAAGATTGCGGTGAACCAAATTCAGAATCATAGAATAGCATAATGGCATCTGGGTACTTTTTCATATAAGCACCAGCCATTAGCAAAGCAAAAGAAGTTTTGAAGTGTTTACTTGGACCAGCAAGAACGGTAAGTCCTGGTGTAAGTCCACCATCAATAGAACCTGATAGTGCTACGTTAATCATAGGCACATCAGTTGTAATCATATCTTTATCGGCAAAGAATTTTGATTTTGAAAGAACTTCGGTATGCTTAAGCTTTGAGTTCTTTTTAAGTCTGTCCATAACGCTCATATATTACTCACCTTATTTTGTTAGTGTAATGACTATTATACCATAAACTCATCAAGTTGTACACCATCAGAATAGTCATTTATTGATTTTGTTTTATTATCTTGTATAAGAAAATCTGTACGTAATGTATCTAAATTTCCTTCAAG
>CAYVBV010000125.1:0-5356 GCA_964449745.1 uncultured Polynucleobacter sp.
CTGTTCCAAGAGAACATCGGGCACATGAAGAGTGCCAATCTTGCGACTTTCAGCTTCAACGTACACCATTTTTTCAGGATTAAATTTCTGCAGTTGTAACAAAATCCTGGATTCAAACATCTTTTGACTGGGTTGAGGCGAATTAGGGATATTTCCTAAAACCGAACCCTTGTGATTGGCCAATTGCTCTAAATCTAATACTTGAGCCCCCAGTTGATCTAATCGCTCAAGAATCCGACTTTTGGCGCTGCCCGTTTGTCCGGTGACAACCTGGTACTGAAATCTTTGTGGAAGTGTGCTCAGTTGTGCAACAACTTCTCGGCGATAAGATTTGTAGCCACCATCCAAAATTTGGGCATTCCAACCAATTTGTCTCAAAATATGGGTCATTGAACCGCTGCGTTTGCCACCTCGCCAGCAATAAATCAATGGATTCCAATTCTTGGGTTTGTCTTTAAATTGTTCTTCAAGGTAGCTTGCAATTTTTTTAGCGATCAGTGCTGCCCCTAATTTTTTTGCTTCAAACGGAGAGACTTGTTTGTATAAGGTGCCAACGATGATGCGCTCTTCATTACTTAGTACTGGGCAATTAATTGCTCCCGGAATATGATCTTCAGCAAATTCATTCGGTGTACGAACATCAATGATTTCGTCAAATTTGTGGCATTCTCTTATATCGGCGCTGATTGGTGACTTCATTTAGATACACAACATATATGACGATTAAATTAACTCAATTTTCCCATGGCGGTGGCTGCGGTTGCAAAATCTCGCCAGCAATTTTGTCAAAAATACTGGCAGATTCTCCTTTGAAGGTCATGCCTAAGGAACTGATGGTCGGCACTCAAACCAGTGACGATGCTGCAGTGTATCGCTTAAATGATGAACAGGCACTGATTGCCACTACTGATTTCTTTACGCCCATTGTGGATGACCCTTATGATTTTGGTCAAATAGCTGCAACCAATGCCATTTCTGATATTTACGCAATGGGTGGTCAACCCATTATGGCTTTGGCCATTGTTGGCATGCCTTTGGATAAATTACCGATTGAAGTCATTCAGAAAATCATGGCTGGAGGGCAAGATGTTTGCGCAAAAGCAGGTATTCCTATAGCTGGTGGTCATTCAATTGATGTCTTGGAGCCAATATATGGTTTGGTAGCTATTGGTTTGGTGCACCCAAGCAAAGTTAAAACAAATCGCAACGCTCAAGTAAATGACAAAATTATTTTAGGTAAGCCTTTAGGAATTGGTATTTTGTCAGCGGCTTTAAAAAAGAATTTACTGAGTTCGTCTGCTTATGAAACCATGATTCGATACACCACAGCTCTTAATTTGACGGGGATTGAATTGGCAAAAATTTCAGGTGTGCATGCCTTAACTGATGTGACTGGGTTTGGTCTGGCAGGGCATCTTTTAGAGGTTTGTCGAGGATCACAATTAGGCGCTGAGTTATCTTTCAGTCATATTCCAGTGATTCCAGAAGCTTTGACATTGGTTCAGGATGGAGTTGCCACAGGTGCTTCACAACGTAATTGGGCTAGCTATGGTCAGGAAATTGGGTTTTCAGATGCTTCATTGGAGGAGTCTTGGGTTCAAAAAATTCTGACGGATCCGCAAACCAGTGGAGGTTTGTTGGTTGCTTGTTCTGAAGAGTCTGAGCAAGAAGTTTTAAGGGCGTTTCAGGACACGGGGTTTATGGAAGCAAAAACGATTGGGCGAATTGTTGATGGCGCGCCCAATATTCGAATTAAGCTTTAAGTTTAAAAAATAAAAATACGAATGCTAGCAATCATTAGGCATAAGCCTATCAGTTGAATGATTGACCAGTTTCTGAATATCAATAGATAAGCAGAAAAGAGACTCATTCCCAGGGCGAATATGGAGATTTCATGATGCAAACCATTGGGCCAATAGACGTGTTGCGCAAAAAATAGCCCGAGTTGAATAACGGTACCAATGACCGCCGCAGTAATTAATTGCAGTGCTTGTACCATTTTAGGAAATTGCTTGGTTTTCTCAATCAGCGGAGCGCCTAACAAGATAAACATGAACGAAGGCAGGAAGGTAAACCAAGTGGCCGTGAAAGCACCTAAAGCCCCAGCCTCAAATAAATAGTTGCCACCGAGCAGGGCTTGTTGGTAAGAAGCTAAAAAACCCACAAATGCAACAATCATGATGAGTGGGCCTGGCGTGGATTCGCCCAAAGCTAAGCCATCTAATATTTGAGCTGAGCTGAGCCACTGAAAGTGTTCCACGGTGGCTTGATAAACATACGGCAATACTGCGTAAGCGCCGCCAAAAGTGAGGAAGGCTGCCTTGGTAAAAAACCAAGATATCTGTGTATATGTGTGCTGCCAACCATACAAGCTAATAAAAATGACGATGGGTGCAGTCCATAGTAATAAAAAGACCAAAAATTTTTTAAATGCGCGCTGTAGACTAAAAGGTTTCGCTGCAAGATGAGATGTGGGTGTTTTTGAATCAATTCCTTCATATAGAGATGGATGGTTTTGAGCTTGAGCTGCCGTCTCATTTTGCATCTTGCCCTGTATCTCGGTCTGCACCCCACCGTAGATAGATCCAAGGATGGCTGCAACCAATACGACCCATGGAAATGAAATATTCAAAACAGTCACTGCCAGTAGCGAGGCCAGCATAACCACAGCCAGTAAATAACTGCGAATTGTTTTTCGAACCATCTTAAAAGCAGCGTAAAAAATAATGGCCAATACTGCTGGTTTTAGAGTGTCAAATAAAGTGATGAGCCACGTTTGTTGACCATATGCTAAGTAAATCCATGAGAGTCCGATAAATAACAATAAGGATGGCAAGATAAATAAGACCCCAGCCATAATGCCGCCCCAGGTGCGGTGCATGAGCCATCCCAAGTATGTGGCCAGTTGTTGAGCTTCAGGGCCGGGTAAGAGCATGCAGTAATTGAGTGCATGCAAAAAATTTTCTTCAGAGATCCATTGTTTCTTTTCAACCAATTCTTCATGCATGGTTGAAATTTGACCTGCGGGCCCACCAAAGCTAATGAATCCTAATTTGAGCCAAAACCAAAATGCTTCTTGAATACTTGGACTCGAAGTTTGAGGCATTTTCAATGGCCAAAAATGATTTGGCTCAGTTCAGACGGATGATGAATGATGTAATCAGCACCCCAGTCTCCAATAGGTTCATCGCAACCGCAATAACCATAGGCGGTAGCAATGGTTTTCATCCCTGCTGCTTTGCCCGCTAGAACATCTCTTAAATCATCACCGACATAAACGCAGGCTGTGGGGTCAAGATTACAAATTTCAGTGGCTTTTAGGATGGGGGCTGGATGTGGTTTTGAGTGAGGTGTAGTGTCACCCCCCACAATTGCATGACTGCGATGGCTTAATTTCATTAAATCCAATAGGGGGCGCGTCAAGCGCTCTGACTTGTTGGTCACAATGCCCCATGGAACAGAATGAGTTTCAAGCTCAAGAAGGACATCATCCATGCCATCGAACAACTGTGTGTGAACGCAAATATCTTTTGCATAATTCGCAATGAACTGAATGCGTAAAGCTTCATACTCTGGGTGGGAGGCATCGTAACCAAAGGCTCCGCCAATTAATCCCTTGGCGCCAGCCGAGGCGCGTGGTCGAAGTTCATCATAGGGGAGTGGTGCCAAACCTTTGCTCACGCGCAATAAATTCACTGCCGCCACCAAGTCTGGGGCGGTATCGGCCAGCGTGCCATCCAAGTCAAAAAAAACACCTTGAAACAAGGGTGTTTTCTTGACGAAAGAATTGGGTTGAGGGTTGGATAAAGTCATTGAGAAGTTTGGAATGTGAATGCTATTTTTTGCGCGTGGCAATCATGTAATTCACATCTGTATCTCTGCCTAATGAATAGACTTCGGTGAATGGGTTGTAGGTCATGCCCATGAGTTCCATCATTTCTAGATTGGCCTCACGAACAAAACCACTGAGTTCTGAAGGTTTAATGAATTTTTTATATTCATGCGTCCCTTTGGGAAGCAAGCGCAGAAGATATTCGGCGCCAATGATGGCAAATAAATAAGATTTGGGATTTCTATTCAAAGTGCTAAAGAAAACATGACCTTCTGGTTTTACTAATGTGGAGCAGGCTTGAATAATGCTCATAGGGTCAGGCACGTGTTCTAGCATTTCCATACAGGTCACCACATCGTATTGCCCAGCTTCTCTGTTGGCTAAATCTTCCGCACTGATGTATTCATAATCAAGAGCAACACCACTTTCCAAGCTGTGAAGTTCAGCAACTTGGAGTGCTTTTTTAGATAAATCAATGCCTTTGGTTTGGGCGCCTAATTTGGCCATCGATTCAGCCAAAATGCCGCCACCACAGCCCACATCCAAGACTTTTTTCCCTGCCAAAGAGACGTGTTGGTTGATCCAGTCGAGTCTAAGGGGGTTGATGGCATGCAAGGGTTTGAATTCACTGGTGGGGTCCCACCAACGGTGTGCCAAAGCACTAAATTTATCGAGTTCGGTTTGGTCTGCGTTCATGACTCTATTCTAATCAACTGAATAGAACTCTGTTGAAAGCTCTTTGGAATAGTCTAATCCCAAGGGGGAGCTGGGAGTTGCCAAAACCTGGACATAAAAAAACCCGGCAGGGCCGGGTTTTTAAATCGAACTCAGTTAACTATTCAGTTAGCTTAGTTCTTGCGTGTACCGATGGCTTCGATTTGAACGCGACGGTTCTTAGCGCGACCTTCTTTAGTCTTGTTGTCAGCAACGGGTTGTGACTCACCTTTACCTTCAACGTAAACGCGGTTAGCTGGGATACCTTTGCTAACCAAGTATTTCTTCACTGACTCAGCGCGACGGATAGACAACTTTTGGTTGTATGCATCTGTACCGATTGAGTCTGTGTGACCAACTGCAACAATCACTTCAAGAGTCAAGCTCTTGACTTTACCCACCAAGCTGTCCAAGCTAGCTTTAGCGGCTGGCTTCAATACTGATTTGTCAAAGTCAAACAATGCATCTGCATTCAAAGTCACTTTTGCGGCCGCTTTTGTGGCACCTTTACCTGCAATCGCACCGTCACAACCTGGAGCAGCAGTTGCTGGAGTCCAGTTGGCATTGCGCCAGCAAAGTTCGTTTGTACCGTTTTTCCAAACGATACCTGTACTGTTAACCCAGTTATCAACTGATTTCTGAGCAAAAGCGCTTGAGCTGATAGCGATACCAGCGATGGCAAGAAGTTGTAGTAATTTTTTCATTATTTTCCCTCTGTTTATCTGTGTGGAGGCTCATCCAATTCGGATGGCGTCATTTTAGCACTATAAATCATATAAATAACAGTCTGTGAGTGATAAAATCGCCTGA
>CAYVBV010000126.1:0-5326 GCA_964449745.1 uncultured Polynucleobacter sp.
TGAGGTGATTGCAAAGAACTGTTTTTCCGTGACCAGGTTGTCCTGTAAACCAATAAATCATATTATTTCTGAACGTCTAAAATTTCAATGTCAAATGTTAATGACTCACCCGCTAATGGGTGATTCAAATCCAAAACAGCATCTCCGTTTTCTCTGATTTCAATAACCAAAGCCGTAATGGGTTCATCTTTGTCATTTCTACCTTGAATAACAGTTTCGGGTTCGGGTGTAAAGTCTGGTGGAAAGCTTTCTTTTGTGACCATCACAATACCTTCTGGGTTATGTTCACCATAAGCCTCTTCAGGACCTACAGTCACAGTTTTCTTTTCTCCAACACCCATACCAATAACGGCATTGTCAAAGCCAGGAATCATTTGTCCGACACCGGCTTGGAATTCAATAGGGTTACCTCTTTTGTAAGAGCTATCAAATTCGGTCCCGTTATCCAATCGTCCGGCATAATGGGCTCTTACTTTGTCTCCTTTTTCAATTTTCATTTTTTTTGTATTTAATTTTTACTCGCTCGGAAATAGGTACAGGGTCCCCCATCTCATCAATCCTTACGAACTTTATCTTAGTATTTAATATAACATTTTGTTTTCCAGAATAAACATTATGAGAACGAGCTTCCATATAAAGTGTGATGGAAGTAGTGCCGATAGAGTCAACACCGGCATAGATTTTCAATAATTGTCCCTCTTTTGCGGGTTTGTTAAAATTACATTCATCAATCTTAACCGTAACCATTCGAGGGGTATCACACACTTGCATGGCGTACGCGGCAGCCGAAGCATCCAACCACGCTAAGAGTTTTCCCCCAAACAAGTTTCCGTGAAATCCTAAATCTGATTTTTTAATAGGGTGTGTATTCAATAATTCCATTTGGTCCTCCTTACTGGACTCGGTAGTCTTCATAGTTTTTTGATGTTGGTTTCTCGTTTTTAAAAATATACGAACCCCACATCATATCGTCAATATAAATGGTCTTTTTAAATGCGTAAGGAACTGTTGCCCCTGTTGGTAAAACAGTACAACTATCGTTAAATAGAATTTCTATCTCCACATAGACTGTTTTGTTAACTGCAGCTAAATCACGTTCTTTGGATTCCAAATACCTCCATGTCTGTCGGTTTAAATCCTGGTGTTGAAGAGCACAGTTTAAATAAGTGAATGTAGATTTTAAGGCTTTCTCATCACAATTGAAATCAGCTGCAGGTGCCAAATGTCCTTTGTCCCACACATTGTTTTTGTAGTCCTCATTATCGGATGTGTGAATAGAGTCGTTGGTATAGAAATCCAATCCATCTCTTTTAAAGTCCCCCTCAAAACACATAACCATATAAGATACCACAACAGGTTGTTCTAACTTTTCAGAATAACTGACGGTAAAGTAGGGGGTAGAAATAACCTTTAACCCTGATACTTCTTGTGCGCAAGAACTCAGGGTTAAAAGTAAGAACATTAAGAAAAATAAAAGTTTTTTCACTCTACGTTATAGATTTGTTTAAATAAATACAACGCTTCGTGGTATACAGCATCTTCAGGCCATTTAAGTAAAGTATCACTGTGATGTGCGGTGTCAAAACCAATCCAAAACCCTTTAGTGAAAAATTTTCCATTGTCTACAGTAAAGGCAGAATAAGTTAACCCACCATGAACATCAACGGGAATTTCATCGTATTCTTTTCCGTAATACGGGTGACCTTCACAAATGCGAACATATCCATTACCCCATCCATGAGGATTTGTGGGTTTACCATTAGTGTACCAATTCTTTAACCACGTATTTTCAATAAGGTTAATAGGTGATGTTAAACCCATTTCATTATAACAATCGATAATCTCATCGGCTGACACACCAATGTATTTGGCATCCAAAAGGGACCTATCTCCCTTTTCTTCCAACTTTTTCTTAAAAATTTCCTTCGGTGTTGTCATAATTCACAGATTTTTGTTATCTTTGGTGCTAAGATATAAAATAAAAATGAAACGGACAATTTTTTTAATGATTTTCTTGGGGTGTTATCTAACAACAAAAGCACAATCGGTGGTGGGTTATATTCCCGCAACCAAAGAGATTGTTCTTTGTACTGATAACATCAACCTTACCACAGAGTATTCACCCTTTGGTCTTTATACTATCTATGACTGGCAAAGTGCCATTAGTCAAACAGACCAACGGTATTATTTCCCCCGAGCGTTGGGTGTTAACTTCGCCATTGCCAAAAACGGAATTAACGTAGGTGCAGGTGCCAGTGTTAAATGGCTACCCAATGACGAATATGAGGTTTATCCTGATTTTCTAATCCGTGTACACCCCCTAAAACTGTTGACACAAAACCACCGGTGTCCCGATATCTCATTAATGTTAAACATCTCTAAAACCCCCCAATTTGGTATAGGAATATCTATTCCTTACAGATTAAATGCCTTGTGATATTTATAATATTATGAGTGCAGAGTTTGAAGACTATTTTGGTGAAGTAGAGAACCTTTTATCCGATTGTACGGGTGGTAGAGAGCTTTACGCTTTAAAACTGGCTCATAAGAATTACTTCAGAATTAAAACTGGTTTTTATGAAGATGAAAACCCTGAAGAGATTTCAAAAGAGTTATGTATGTCAGTAATGGAAAGTGTTAATAACGGAGTTGTGACGTGTAACAACTGCGGATGGGAATGGAAAGTTTCCGAAGGTGGTGAAGATACCTATGTATGTCACAAATGTGGACACGAAAAAAACAACCTAAACGAATCTGTTTTATCTGAAGGAAGTAAGATTGATTTACCCGTTAGAACCATTGTAAGGGATTTAACCAATGTTATAAAATCACAAATTGAAGGTGCTACCTTCTTACCTGAAGATTTGGGGGGTGATGAGATGGAATATAACTTTGACGGATTACCATTGTTTAGTGTTGAATTTTATTTGATAAAAGACCCAACATTAGAACAGGAATATCTCTTAGATGGAAGAACCGTAGATGAGGGGGATATTATTGAAATCAAATTGATGTATAACCCTAATTCATTCCCACAAAGTTTATATGGTATTATTGGTGATTTGAATGATATGGTGGCTCATGAATTGGAGCATGTATTCCAGGATGCGGGATATAGAAATCCTGAGGAAGTGAGAATGGATGACGAGGAAGCCCCTACGGATAAAACGTATTACATGCAAAAGCATGAAGTACCAGCCGAAATCAAAGGATTTAGAAGATTAGTTAAATTAAGAAATCAACCGGTAGAAGAAGTTATTAGAGACTGGTTTAAAAGAAACAAAACGATACATCAATTACCTGATGAGGATATTGAAGAGTTGGTTGATTTCTTATCTAAAAAATACAACAATTATTATGGAAGATAAAAAATACATTATTACCGAATCACAATTAAAGAATATTATTAAAACTGTTATTAGTGAACAGGGTTTGTATGGTGACCCATCAGACGTTGTTGATTATGATTTACCAGAATATCTTTCAGATGTTATCATATTATCGGATTTGGAAAGCTTTAATGATGTTGAAAAATCGATTAAAGAGTTACATAAAAGAATTATTCGTTTAGAAAAAGGATTAACTTCAGCCGGTTCTCACCAAAAACCATATGGTGATGGACATGATTATTCTGATAAGAATAAAAAGTACAAAGGTTTTGAAAGTAAAATGGATTCTGAAGAAAGAGATGATGAATTAAAAAGAGAGATTGAGCTCTTACAAAAAATGATAAATCAACCTGAATAATTATGCAATACCAAAAAGAAGTTGAATCATCGATTAGGTCTATAACTTATATTCTTAAATCAGCGTTACCTAAAGGTGCGAAGATTTTGGTTAGTGAGCCTATTTTAAATGTTAATAAAACCAAAAATGGTGGTATTAATATAACCGCATATTTTGAAACCACGTTCACTCAAAATGCTGATATAAATGACCATAGTGATTTGTCTCATATAATGAAAGGATTTGAGGATATGTTATTTGATGAACTTTCAAAAATATACATCGATGGTAAATTCCGTGTGAAAGATTTTGATAGTAAAGAAGACTTCTTTGAAAGTGGTAATATGATAGGTTTCCCACACAAAATCGAATATAATTCTTATGATAATTTGCTCACTTTGGTGTACGCTAACCATTTTGAAATTTGGTTAGAACCTGAAGAAAAAAATTCTTAATTTTTTAACATTAAAATACATACTTTTTCACATCTTTTTTCTATTTATTGGTAAGGAAAAAAATCCCCAAAATTTTATGGAAAAAGGTAAGAATAGAGAACCTGTTATTACCACCCTAGTTAAATCTTTATTTCATGGTGAAGATGAGCCAATCTTTGACGCAACAGCGTTCTATGATTGGGATTTTCATGAAGAAATGGAAGAGGAACTCTATGGTGATGAGACAGAGTTGGCAGTAGGTATTTGATTTTTTGATTAGATTTAAGTAAATTTGAATCTACAAGGGGAATACTGTTTTTATATTTTTTTACCTATGGATTATACAAAAGAAAGTTTAAACAAATTACACATAGTAGAACTTAAGAATGTTGCTAAAAGTCTTAAGTTACAATATGGTGGAAGTAAGACACAATTAATCAAAAGAATTATTGATGCGAATACACCGGACAATACTAAACCTGTTGTCCATTCTCACCCAGCTCATCTGTCTCCACCCGACAAAAAGATTATAGGTGTTATAGTTGAGGATACTCCAAAGATGATACAAATTGGTAAATTAAAAGAGCACAATAAAGCCCGTGACTTATATTACTCACTTGGGGTTCTTTATTACGAAGTAGATAAGGATTTTAATTTTCTGTAGGATTAACATCACCATTTTTCGATACTTTGTGTGCTAACCTTTTCAAAATTGTTTTAATAGTACTTCCAAACATTGTCAAACCGACAGATGTTGCCAAACCTCTTAATGCGATGTCAACTGAATAATCAGGACCTAATTCAGATACTAAACTATTAAAGAATGGAATAACAGAAAGTAGAGTACTATAGGCTAAAATATCTATTAGATTAAATTTAATATCAGCTAAAGTGGATAGTACCTTCCCAAATCTTCCTGTGATTTGTTGTAAGTAATTTGTTGCAGAATCTAACTCGTTTTCTAATCCTTCTTCTTCTAACTTTTCTTTGGATTGTTTAGAAGCATTCATTGTGGTAAAAAATGTAACGGCGATTGCTGCTACAATAATATTCATAATTTGTTCTGAAGATAACTCAGGATATTCTCCTCTTAAGTAAGACATAATTGGACCTGCTAAAGCTCCAACACCTGCACCATAAGTTAAAAGGAATTTAAAATTCATTCC
>CAYVBV010000127.1:0-5325 GCA_964449745.1 uncultured Polynucleobacter sp.
CCAAGGTTTCGTTGGCACCATTGACTGTGATGGCCTCGCCACGCATGGCCAAGATCAAGAACTTGCTGATGACACGGTCACCTACATCCAAGGGACCATATACAGCACTGGGACGGATGATGGTGTAAGTCATTCCGGTCTTGCGGCAGTAATCTTTGACAAGACTTTCTCCCATGAGTTTCCAGATGCCGTACTGCCCTTGTGGACGACATTCTGCATCTTCGCGCACGTCATCCTCAAAGTCACCGTAGACCATTGACGAACTCACAAACACAAATCTCTGTACGCCGTTTCTAGAAGCAGACTCTAACACATTGGTCAAGCCTTCGCACATGACTCTGGCAGCATGTCCGGGTGCATAGTTGACTGCTTTTTGTCTTGGGTAACTGGCCAAGTGGATCACAGTCTCGGCACCAAAGTCTCTCAGGGTTTTATCCAGGGAAGGATAATCGAGTATGTCGATTTTACGCATGGGACTACGAAACAGTTTGTTTCTTTCCTGTGCGAGATAGACCAGTTCCCCTTGCGACAACGAACCACCATAATTGTTGTAGTTGTCGATGATGAGATTTTGGTGGCCCTGACGTTCCAGGATCTGCATTACATTGTGCCCAATTAAGCCGGCACCGCCTGTGACTAGTATTTTCATTCTTCGAGTAAATCTATTTTATTGGGCTTGTCTGCCCAGGCTTCTGCGTCGGGTAACGCTTCTTTTTTCACTGTGATCACTGGCCATTTGAGACTGAGTCGTTGATTGAGATCGTACCAGAAATCTCTGTCCTTGACATCGTCTTCGGACTGGATGGCATTGACTGGACATTCGGGCACGCATACCGCACAGTCAATGCACTCGTCGGGATTGATGGCCAGGAAGTTGGGTCCTTCATAGAAACAATCCACGGGGCAAACATCTACGCAGTCGGTGTGTTTGCATTTGATACAGTTTTCAGTAACTAGGTGTGTCATACTGCCATTTCCGCCTTTATTGGTCCGTGACTATTGTAATCTACTAATTTTACATCCTCCATGGTGAACTTGTCAATGGATTTGATGTCGGGATTGAGCCAAAGTTGGGGAAGAGGTAGTGGTTCACGGCTGAGTTGTTCTTTTACCTGTTCAACATGGTTTAAGTAGATGTGAGCATCGCCCAAGGTGTGTACGAACTCGCCGACACCAAATCCGCACACTTGAGCGATCATGTGTGTGAACAGGCTGTAACTGGCTATGTTAAAAGGCACACCCAAGAACATGTCACAACTGCGCTGATACATCTGGCAACTGAGTTCATGGTTCTTGTTGACATAGAACTGCGCAAAGGCATGGCAAGGAGGCAATGCCATCTCATCTAGTTCGCCGGGATTCCAGGCAGTGAGTATGTGACGACGCCCAAACGGATCCCGCTTTAACCCCTCAATGAGGTCAGCGAGTTGGTCCACTTCGGTTCTATCGGTGGCCACCCTAGTACCTCCGAGATGTGCTGGACCCATATCTTTGCGTTCGGCATACTTGCGCCACTTCCTCCACTGTACTCCATAGACCCTACCCAAGTCGCCTTCGTATTGTGCCCGGGGTTTCCAGTAGGGTGCTTGAGCGTTGGGAGTCCAGATAGTGACAGTTCCGTCACGAGTACCGTGCGTGATCTCTGCTAGACGTCGTTCGTCTCCGCTGCCTTCAATGAACCAAAGCAGTTCGCCAACACAAGCCTTCCACGCTAGTCGCTTGGTAGTGACTGCCGGGAAGCCTTGTCTTAGATCGTATCTTTGTTGGAGCCCGAAAAGGGAGATAGTTCCTACACCAGTGCGGTCATCTCTGACCTCACCGTCATTCAATACTTGTTGTAGGGCGTCTAAATATGTTTTCATATTTGATAAAACTGCATTGGAAATCGGGGCTGGTGTCACAGCGTTTGACTTGGAACGGTGCCAGGAAACTGCTCAACTGTATCCTGACATCGGCACGATACTGTTTACGATGTATGGTCACATAAGCATGTTCAAAATAACTTTGGCATTCTTCCAACAACCGCGGTCCGCCGATCACGAATATGTTTTTGTCGGGGTGTTTGGCTTCGATCTCCACCAGTCTTTCGGCGATGTTGCCCGAGATAGGTCTGGCATATATGGGAAGGTCATTGGGACGATTTGTGGCCACATAACATATACGGCCCGGCAAGGGTTTTGGAAATACAGGATCGTCCCAGGTATTTCGACCCATGACCACCACATGGCCATGAGTCTTTTCGCGGAACCATTCCATGTCATATCGATTGCGTGGCCAGGGCAAGGAGCCGTTATAACCCATGGCTCCATTCATGTCGGCCGCAAATATAGCAGATATCATGATAGTTTTTTTAGTATGTCGTCGGTAAAAGGTTGGACGGTCTTGGCCACGCTGTCGACGTTGATGTAAAAATCAACATCGTCAATGAAGTCGTCTAGTGCTTCGAGACGACTGTTGATCATTTCCTCGAGTACTTCAGGATCGTGGCCGTCGTTGAGTAGTTCAATGATGTTGATATCAACGACTGTGCCGTCAGTTAGTTTCAGTGAAATATGTTCCAAGCAGTTGATAGGGACTTCATTCTTTTCGACATCCTTGAGTATGCTTTCCCATATCTTTTTAACACTAGTGTTAAGCCGCTTGCTTTTTGGTCGTTTTTTTGGTTGCTCGGACATTTTTTGCGGGCGCAATCTCATTGGCTTCTTTTTCTAGGCGGGCGGCTTCGGCCAATAATGCTTCGGCCTGCTGTCTCATAGTAACGGCTTGGTCAAGTCGTTGTTTAGCGAGATCGGCATCGCTGAGTGCTTCAGTTAGTGTTTCAGTGAATGCGGGTTCACCGACGTCTCTGGGACGTGATGTCATGCCAGTGTTCTTGTCGAGTTCAGCCAAGCGACGCATGCTTTCTTCGCCTTGCGCCATCTGCTTTAACAGACCGTTGAGTTCATCGAGACGCACAGTGCTAGAAGCATTTGGAGTCATGAGAACCTGGTTGGTTGGCACTTTTTTCAGCCAGCCGTTGCTGTGCAACGAAGTCAGGATGTTGTTGCCATCGGCCATCAATGTACGGAAAAATACATCCGACAAATCGGGAGCCGACTGACCGATGTCGCTTTCCACACACTTCATCAATTCGTCGTGGATCAAGCGAGGTAAAACATCGCTATAGACTAACAAGCACATGTGCTCTTCGTCGGGTAGTTCGCGATAAACAACAACGACTTTTCGGTCATTGTGTTTACCTATGTGTTTGACAATCATTGTTGATCTCCTTCTTTGGCTTCTTCATTGGTGGCCGAAGATTTTTTAAGTACACCGGCGTGTGTCAAGAACGCAGCCAGGCGATCGTGGAGTCCACCGATATTGGTCATTTCGTCGGCACGGAATGCACCGCGCTGTGCCACAACCTGGATGATCTGTAGCATCAACAGCAAGTCAGGCACACTCAAAGATGGTGGGCTTGCTTCTTGCGCAGGCGTAGAAACGCTTGTATCTTGTTCTTCCATTGAAAATCTCCGTTATTGAAAAGTATGCTTTTATTTAACCTGCGCCCGAGGTCAAAGATTATTTTTTAGTGGCGCTGTGGTACAGCAAGAAGTAACTGGCCTCGCCGTGTATTTCGAATCCCAGTCGTTTGACCACGGCAGGTTTGTTGTTGCTGTCGATGTAGTAATGGTCGCCAATCCAAAATCTTCCTTCGAGGTTTTCCCAGACCCAATTGGCGATGTCTTTTTCACTGTCCCGCGAATCGTGTAAGTCGATCGTGGCGAAGTGCGGGTAACAATGTTCTGTTAACCGCACTCCGTGTACTGCTAGTAGATTTGGTTCTTTATGCTTCAGCATCCTGGCCTTTGTTGGTGACCACGGTGATCTTCATGGGCCCACGCTCGGGTTCGACTACTGTGATTTTGGTTTGCAACATTTCGTCGGCACGGCTACGGAATCCATCCACCAACTCAAACTGTCTGCTGATCACTGCGATCTCAATGGCCCTGGATAAATCTTCTAGAGCCACTTCTAGAGCCATGATCCTTTGTACTGCTGACTCGAGGTCCTCGGGAGCATTTTTGTACTCGGGCGCCGGAAGTTGTATATCATCCAATTGGTCGGCGATTTCTTGGGTGGTTGTTTCGTCTAACACAGGAGCGATCGAAGTCATTGATGTTTCCTTTTTACTTGAACTGGCCAAAGAACTCGATGGCTGCCTGATGGGCTTTCTTAGTGGACTCTTCGTTGTACAAGTAAGTGACACGGGCTCCATTGTTTGCAGTACGGGTGAACCCATTGGCATCCTTGCAGTCCCAGCAGTGTACGGTGTCCTTGTAGATCTCCCAGCGTGTCTCGGGGATGCGCTTTTTGATGCTCTCCAAAGACGCCATGCAATCTTCGTATGGGGTTTCGAGATCTTTATCGCCCATGAGCCAGAGCACAGGGATGTTGGCATCCTGCGGTAGGAAGTTCATGTTACGATACTGACAGCCGCCGTAGGCCGAGCCAATTGCACGTGGACGGAGGCGACCCTTGGCCCAAGAATTGTAGTAGTACTCGCTGGCCGCCAAACCACCAGTCATGCCACCCAGACTAAAGCCCATGGTAAAGATACGATTCTTGTCGATGTTGGGCATCTTGCTGAGATGGTCAACGGCATCGTGCAGGTCCTTGACAAGTCGCTCGTAGCCAATGATGCGAGGATAGCAGTTGCGCTCAAAGGTGCGTTGCTTGAGGTGATCAATGACCAGGACATAGTAGCCGTTGTCAGTGAAAGTCTTGGTCCATCCCTTGAGTTGATAAGAGTTGCCCAGTGTGATGCCGGCGCAGGCATGCATCAGTACCACAGCAGGTCTCGGCCCAGTCCACACTTTGCCATTGGGGATTTCGACCATGATTTCTTTTTCACGTACAACATCCTTGACATACAGGATGCCTTCTTCGTTGGCTCCGAAATCTTTGTCTTTGACTTTGATGGTCTTTTCTACCATCGTTGTAGTGGCTGGTTCGAAGATCACATTATTGATGGATGAACCCATGGAAAACTTGACGGCCTGTTTGGGCAGTACTAGATCGTTTTTGGGGTCGGTACTGTTGGGCGGAATTCCACCGAATCCGGCACAGGCAGTCAAGGAACTGGCCAATGCACCTACGATTAACAGTTTATAAATGTTTTTCATTTCTTACCTCGTCACGGTTGTTTACTATACAAATATTATACGAAAATGGGAATTATTGGTCAACCACCCCGTTTTACGCCGCTTTTCGGGAGGCTTCTTCGTAATGTGCCCAAATACCAAAGGGCGGTTCGCAGTTGGGATTGCCTTTGATGATCCAGAC
>CAYVBV010000128.1:0-5307 GCA_964449745.1 uncultured Polynucleobacter sp.
TAGGTATTCCTGGAGTTTTCTTCGGATCCATTAGATCTAGCATAAAGTCTTGAGTGTTTGCGAGAGAATAATATCTTTCAATAGGTATTGTCATATTATGTATGCTCCACTATTTCAATTCCAGCTTCTTGAATAGCTATCTGACAAATGGGACATGGTTTAGCTATCATTGGGTTTCCATTCTTATCAAATCTCTCTACTCGGATCTTATAAGCATCTGCCAAATTTTTACACTTCACAATAGCATGAATCTCAGCATGTAGATATATTGCATCTTCTTTTCCAGCCCTTTTAGCATACTTAGCTTGAAAGGGATGTGACTTTTCATAAAAGTTTTTACCACTTGAAATTCTTCGACCACGCTTGTCAAAGATCTCAGCAGTTAAATTATAGCTACCAAAGCTCATACAAACTCGCCATTTACTATTTTGAAAACTTCTACAGGACCAGATGATCGAATATATTCTCGTCCACCATCAATCATATTACCATCAATGAATAAACAATCGTGGTGAGTTGAACTATACCAATATTTACCATCTTTATCTTTAATCATACCAAACTCAAGTGACTCTACAATGTCCGCGTTTGTGATTATTACGTCTCCTTTATAATTACGGTAAAGACCAAAATAACGATTGCCAAACTCAGGATGAGGGGATTCCCTATAGAAAACATCAACAGGAGTATCGCTAGCCCTAAGGTCAGTCGTACAGACATATTTGATTTGTACTTTGTCTTTCTTTTCATAATGAGCTATAGCTTTTTCTACATCAAATATTGGTGCGTGATTAATTTTCATAGTTAACCTCCAAATGCTAAGTCGTGTATAACGAATTTAGCTTCTTCTATTGACTTGCACTTATCGCCATTCACAGTAATATTACGTGTATTTACAATTATGACCTTTATTTCTTTTGTCGCTAAAACCCAGTTATTTGGTGATCGTGTTCGAACAGCGCATGTGCCAGTTGAAAAATACAAAGTATCAGATAATTCATCTGATGCGATCTTACGTTGAAAATGTACATTAGCCACTTATAATCATCCTTACTAAACCAACAACATCAATACCAACTAATAGCATATAATTAGCGAGCATGCCAAATGATTTGCGAGAATAAGCAGCCCAAGCGTACATAGAGCACCCGCTGATCCAAACAGGATACATCCAAATAAGAGGCGGGTTAGGGACTGTTGCTGCCATAGTAACGGAGCAACCGATGCTAAAAGTCCAAGCCAAAAGCTCAACGCAAAAGCGAAAACGGTTAGATTCAAAATCATGTTTAATCCACTCTAAAGTAGGTTTGAAAAAATCATTAGTCAATTAAGCCGCCTCTTCCTCTGCGGCAAACCAATCAGACAGATCTGAATAGGCAATGTTTTCACCATCTGCCATGTCAAAACGTGCCGAATAATCTGAACGATCCCCTCCTTTTAGAGGTATCCACTGCTCAAGTTTACGCACAATGCCCTGCCGCATATCACCGTCGTTCTCGGTGACGCAACGAGCAAGCCAACGATCCCCACCCCAGTAGAACTCAGTAGGGCTTTCCCACTCTTCCCAAGGAGTGTCTGAATCCCCCACAATATTCCATTCCAGGATATACTCTTCCCAAGCCTCGTTTTTGCACTCAACCAGTGCGCTGAGAGTGGGGATGCCACCCTGCGCAATTCGGTTGATATGCTCGTTGGTGAGGTTCTCTACCACATATGTGTGACCACCCTTGTACTTCCAGTACTGTGGGCATTCACCCTCGCCGTCCCAGTCGTGGGCGCCGTAGTTTTCGCGAACTTGAGTAAAAATTACCAACTTAGACATATTGTATCTCCTTAGGCTAATTGAGAAGCATCTTGTAAAAAGCCAATCGCTTGGCTACGTGTCAAAACTGGATATTGATCCATTAGTTGTTGAGCAGCATCGTCAAAATCAATTTGACCATCAGCAGCTAATTCAAGAAGCTCTTTAGCTGTGGTATAGATGTCTTTAATTTTACACATATTTTCATTCCTTTATCAATTTATGGTACTATTATACCATATCTGGAGAGAATGTAAACAGTTTTGTGAAAATAAAAAAGCCTTTAGAATCAATAACTTACAACCGCGGTAGCCCTAAGTTATTGATTCTAAAGGAAAAAATATTTGTAACATTTTGTATCTTTTTTGATACAGTTTAGGAAAAGAAGTCCTCTAGAGACACTTTTGACTCAGCCGTCCAGCCAACAGCCTCTAGAATCGGGGTAATTGGGTCTAAGAAAGTCTTTTCAAACTGAAGGTCATAGTTAATATAGTCATGTAGCTGAAGTTCAGGTGGAAGATAGTCTGGGAAAGCAATGACATTTTCACGAATAGGATTAGGCATCTTAAGATAACAGAACTTCACCTTTTCACCATTGTTGATCGCTGTATACTTTTTGCTAAGGTCTTTATCTTTGAGATAGTGGTTGTATAAGATAGCACCGCGAATATGAATTGGTGTACCCTTTGTATATAGTTCACCACGAGACCTAGACCATTTGCTAATATCGTTAGCACCACGAGGAAAGGCAACTTGTTCTGGAGGAAGAGAAGAAAAGTATTCTTTGAATTCTTGAATAGCTTTTTGTGTTTTTGTTTCTGAACCAGAAATGATTACCTTGAAAAGATTTTTCAGTGCATCACGACATGCTGATGGCGTAGAAGACTTAATAGCTTCAATACCCATGATTTTTAGTTTTGGTTCTGCGTATTGAACACCTTCATTATTATGGACATTAAGAATGTAACGCTTCTTTGCAGTCCAGATTCCACGATCAGCAATTGCTTCACGACCCATCTCCATGCGTGGAATATAACAACCAAACTGATCAAATAGTTTTTGATACGATTTTTGAAGCATTGGTTGAAATTGATCTTCGCAAATCTTATCAATATTTTGAACGTGATTTTCTTTGACGTACTTATTTACCAATGGACCAAAGTTAACATACACAGAATCAGTATCAATTGCAATAACGTAATCTTTATCTTTAGTACCGATGATCTTATTCATGAATTCATTGACAGAACGTTCAGCCCAACGAATCACAGTCTGACCAGTAAGAGTAATACCTTCAGCAACGCGCAAGTCAAAGTAGCGGAAGTACTTATTACCAAGTGCGCCATAAAGTGAGTTGAGCAAGATCTTAATAGCCATCTGCTGGTTTTCATATCGAGCAATATCACGTTCTACGCGATACAATTCAATCTTGTTATTTTTGTCGATGGTTTCTTTTTCTTGCTGAGCTGCAAGCATTTTCTTTTTGACAGCTTTACGTTCATCGTAATAGTCAACAATGATCTTTGGTAGAACACCTTGCTTATCTTTACGAAAGTAAACACCATTTGCAGCAAGAGCATAATCTGGATTTTGATTTTGATAGCCAGCCAAACATTTATCTGGATCAATATTTTCACGTACATTATCAACGATTGTTTCGGGTGACATGTTCCATTGAACAATAATGTTTGGATACAGTGAGTTCAAATCGAAAGATACAACCCATTCATGTAAACCAACATGTGGCGGCTTGACATAACCACCAGGATAATCAGATTTGAATTTATCTTCGGCTGTTGGAGCAACAATACCTTGGTTACATAAATCACGATAGATGATTGCATCCCAAATTGCGGTGGTGCCAAGAGTATCAGTATAGTTAACACCACCACGATAAGCCATCGTAAGTGCTAGGGTAATCAATCCCATCTTATCTTCAAGTCGATCTACGAGTTGAACGTCTTTAATGTTATAGTCAACAAACTTTTGATAATTGTGTTTGTACAAAGAATGAAGGGAAGAGAATTCTTCGTAAGACAGTTTGTTTTCACCTAAGACAACATTAGCAATATGATCTAGTTTGTAAGATTCTTGAGCACCATACGAGTAACCAAACTTTTTGAAGAGTTCTAGATAGTCAAGTTGAGCAATACCAGTAAGTTCATAGTATTGTTGACTACGACCGTTGATGGTAACATCACGCGCAGAGATGAGTTCCCAAGGCGACATTTTCTTTGCAAAATCTTCGCCAACAACTCGTACGATACGATTTACAAGATATGGAATATCAAAGAACCGACTGTTCCAACCTGTGATAACATCGGGGCAATGAGTCTTTGAATTCCAATGAGCTAGAAATCGAAGAAGTAGTTCCCGTTCGTTAGAACATTGCACGTAATTAATGTTTGATGTATTACAACCATCAATAGAACAAGCTAATGGATCATATTGATTCAAACCCCAGACATAATAGATGTTATCAATATTATTTTTGATTGTAATAGTAATAACTTCATGCAAGGCTTGATCTGGCTCTGGGAAGCCATCATCAGATGCAACCTCGATGTCAATTGTAGAAACATTGACTAGGTCACGATTAAAGTCTATATTGTCGGGGAATTTTTCTTGAATGAATTGTGTAATAAAGTTTGTATTGCCATACAACTTTTTATCAGCACCACCAACATCTTTCCATTGTTGGGTATAGTCTTTTACTTCTCGCATTGTATCAAACAAACGTGGAGACACACGAATACCGTCCATAGTATACGCGGTTCCAGCAGGATCTGCTTGATATAGTGTAGGTGTAAATCGAATTCGATCTTCAAACTTGTGGCCATCTTTATAACCACGGTAAAGAAGAGTGTTTCCGTATCTAGCTACGTTCGTGTAAAATTCCAAAGCTTATCTCCATAATTAATATAACTATTATACAACAAATTCGTATAATTGTACACCATTAAGAGATAATATTTCTAGTAGGAGTAAAAATCTTTGAGTGAATAGACTTATATTGCTCTGCTAAACCATCAACCGGTTCTGTAACGAATAAGACCGAAGATTCTTTGATGAATGTCTTTTGCTGATTCATTTTTGAGTATGGCATTAGATCAGCGAGTCCAATTCCATTTTCAGTTGGAAGTAAAATTGAAACATCCTCAATTGTATATCCACCAGATACTTCAGATACTTCAGCAATAATCTCTTCACCAGAAGTTAGTCGTAATAATTTAATCATAATATTATTTCCATTATTTAATTAAGATGAGGGCCGAAGCCCTCATCAATAAAGCCTTAGTCTTTCTTAGCGACAAAGGCATACATTTCTTGAGCCTTTTTCATTAATTCATCCATACTGTAAGGCTTCAATGCAGATTGCATTTCTTCGGCTGTTTTCTTACCTTGTTCAAACAATTGCTGGCTAAACATATAGTTCATTTCCCATTGTTTGTCCATGTAATCTTTAGCCATTGCTAGAACATCTTGACGAATTTCAAAAGGGTTTT
>CAYVBV010000129.1:0-5230 GCA_964449745.1 uncultured Polynucleobacter sp.
ATGGAAACTAATATAATAAAGCAACCACAAATGCTGCAAGGTAATAGTGCTCAGCCAATGAATGAAGGCGATAAGTCTGTAGTAGGTAATTCAAAAAATATGCCTTTTAATCCTAATGTTTATCCTAATTCAGAAAACGTTACACCGCCTGTAAAAAAAGCAGCAGTACGTGTAGTAGAACCGTCTACAAGAGCAGCCGTAAGAATGAGCCCTACAGAAGTTTATCATAAGAAAAAAGAACAGATGGACTATGAAATGCGACAAGCTATTTTATTAGAATATCGTAAGGATGGATCAATTAAACCTCCTAATCTTGATACAGGAACAAACGTAGATATAGAAGTATGATTACCTGGGGTATAAGTGCTAATAGCCACGACGCTGCCTTGTCAGTCTTTACTGATGAAGGATTAGAATTTGCTAGTCATAGCGAGCGCTTTAGTGGCATAAAAAATGATGCACACTTAAATAGAGGAATAATAGATTATGCAAAACAATGGGGAGAACCAGATGAAGTTATCTGGTACGAACGACCTCTCGTCAAAACGTGTAGGCAACTCTATGCCGGACAAGGATTTCGGTTTCGCGAGAACAATATTAGTCAGTATCTTCAACGGTATGGGATACGTACTCCTATTAGGTATACTGATCATCATCTTGCCCATGCTGCTGCCGGCTATTATACTAGTCGCTTTACAGAAGCCTGCTGTGTGGTTATCGACAGCATTGGAGAATTTAAGACTCTTAGTACTTGGATGGCAAAGGGTACTGAGATTAAAGAAACATTTAGCCAGTCGTATCCACACTCCGTTGGGCTATGGTATTCCGCGATCACGCAAAGAATTGGACTAAAGCCACAAGAAGATGAGTACATACTAATGGGTATGGCAGCATATGGCGATCCAAATAGATTGTATGCTGATATTAAAAACGACTTCTTTGGTAACGGAAAGGCTCTGATAAACTTTAAACGTAACTTACACCGAGGCTGTTTAGATTGGAGACCTGAACTTAATAGTATGCAGGATTTATTTGACATTGCAGCAGCAACGCAAAAGATTTACGAAGAAGTATTAGATGACATACTAAGACACGCTAAAGCAAATACTACTTCAAATAATTTAGTATTAATGGGAGGCTGTGCGTTAAATTGTTCAGCTAATCATATAGCATACAAGCATTTTGGTAACGTATGGATAATGCCTAACCCGGGTGATTCAGGTAGTGCTGTAGGATGTGTGCTTGCACATAAAAAAGAACATATGCCTATGAGACATGTGTTTACAGGATATAACATAGAAGGAGAATACCCAGTTGACAAAATCATCAAAGAACTTGCCCAAACTGGCATCTGCGGAGTCGCGTCGGGTCGGGCGGAATTTGGCCCGAGGGCTTTTGGTAATCGTAGTCTTCTTGCTGATCCTCGTGGCAATGACATCAAAGACAGAGTCAATGTCATTAAACAACGACAACAGTTCAGACCTTTTGCTCCAGTAGTACTTAGAGAATACGCAGAAGATAATTTTGACGGATATACAAATAGTTTTATGCAGTTTACTTCAATCTGCAAACACCCAGATCGATACCCTGCAATTTGCCACGCAGACGGAACAAGCAGAGTACAAACAGTAGGTCCGAACGGAAGTGGTATACGACGACTATTAGAAGCATGGTATGAGCACACAGGATGTCCTATGCTACTTAATACAAGTTTAAATATCAAAGGCAAACCGATGGTTAATGACTTGACAGATGCTAAAAACTTTGCTACAATGTATGGAGTAAAGGTGTTTTCATGACTAGACAAAATACAGACTATGGGTATGAGATACAGAAGGTGTATCTTGAAATGATGATGACAGACGCTGAGTCGTTTGTTAGAGCCCAAGCGGTATTTGATCCTAGTAACTTTGATAGGCGCTTGCAAGATACTGCAACGTTTCTAAATGATTATGTTATTGAGCATAACGCATTGCCCACGTTCGATATGATTAATGCAGCCACTGACGGGCAGTTGAAACACCCAGGCGACTTACAAGAGAATCACTACGATTGGCTACTACAAGAGTTTGAAACGTTTTCAAAACACAAAGCACTGGAAGCAGCAATCCTTAAGAGTGCTGACTTGTTAGAGTCAGGTGAGTATGGAGCATGTGAGGACCTAGTAAAGAAGGCTGTACAGATTGGCTTACAAAAAGACTTGGGTACAGACTACTGGGCCGACCCAAGAGGTAGACTAGAAGCAATCAAAGACAAGAACGGACAGATAAGCACAGGCTGGCCAAGTTTAGATAAGAAATTATTCGGTGGTTTCAATAGAGGTGAACTTAATATCTTTGCAGGTGGTTCAGGGTCTGGTAAGAGTTTGTTTCTAGCCAACATGGGAGTGAACTGGGCTCTATCAGGTCTTAACGTAGTTTATTTAACGTTTGAGCTTTCAGAGAACTTGGTTAGTATGAGGGTTGACTCAATGACCACAGACATCCCCAGCAGAGATGTATTCAAAAGCATTGATGATGTTGAGATGAAGGTTAAGATGATCGGTAAAAAGTCAGGGGCCTTTCAAGTCAAGTATATGCCCACTGGTAAGAATGCCAACGACATCCGCTCATATTTAAAAGAGTATGAAATAAAAACAGGCAAAAAGGTAGACGTATTGCTGGTGGACTATTTAGATTTGATGCACCCTATTGCTGCAAAGATATCCGCAGAGAATCTATTTGTAAAAGACAAGTACGTGTCAGAAGAACTACGTAACTTGGCAATGGAACTACAGTGTATCTTTGTTACAGCATCACAGTTAAATCGTAGTTCAGTAGAAGAAATTGAATTTGATCACTCGCACATATCGGGTGGTATATCTAAGATCAATACAGCAGACAACTTGATTGGTATCTTTACATCGAGAGCAATGCGTGAGCGTGGACGTTATCAGATACAGTTGATGAAGACACGTTCATCAAGTGGTGTAGGACAAAAGATTGATCTAGAATTTGACGTAGACAGTTTGCGCATACGTGATCTAGACGAAGACGAAGACACGTATAACTCTGCTGGATCACAAACAGGATCTAACATACTAGACGCATTAAAGCGTAACCCAACTACACCAGGATCTACAGGCACTGTGTCAAGTGATCCAAGCGACGGTAAACCTGTGCGTAAGATCACAGCTGAAACTGACTCGACTAAACTTCGCAGTTTTATTAACAATCTAGGAGGTGACTGATGCTGCTACAGCGTTTAGAACGTAGCGTAATTGACGCAGTAATCAAAGACGATCCTGTGCGTCCTCATATCGCCGCTGAGTGGAGAGACAGCAGCGGATCAGAAGTATTTGGACTATGGGATGAAGACTTTGCATGCCTACGTGCAATTGTTTGTGTACACTACATGGACACTGTGCCTGCGGACGAAGAGACTATGATTGAAGCATCAGGCGACACTGTTGCTGTATTCTACACAGTATGGAGTTACGATCGAGGCGCTGGCAGAGAAATTATCTTTAGTGTAGCAGATCACATCAAGCAAACTCGCCCCACAGTTAAACGATACGTAACACTATCACCTCTTACTGATATGGCAGAACAATTTCATCTACGCAACGGAGCTGAGCTAATAGCCCGACACGAGTACTGCCAAAACTTCGAGTATACGCTATGACAAACAGCACTCCCTTTCAATCACTCCAACTGCACCTACAAGAACTTGATCGATTAACTTCGTGGCGGTTCCTTGATGTTGGCGCACATCTAGGCAACTTCTATGCAGGTATGTTAGCGACATTTCCCAAAGCAGTGGGCGTGTGCATAGAACCAAATCCACACAGCCGCAGACGACTAGAGCACGATCATCACATACGAGCATATGCATGGGCAGCTTCAGACCGATACAAAACCACTACCATGTACACACAACACGACAAACTAGATTCAAGTGGTGCTAGTTTATATCGAGAGAATCGTGCCAATTGGTTAGATCCCAGTCGTGTAAAAGAATTTCGTGTGGAAGCATATCCACTTGATTGGTTCTTTGCTCAAGAACGATTTGAACTTGTTAAGATTGACACACAAGGAAGTGAACTCGACTGTGTTCGAGGCGGTGAACAAACTATCCGTAACTGCACATACCTGCTAGTGGAAACACAACTAGTAGAGTATAACCAAGGTGCTCCATTTCAACACGAAGTTGTGGAAGCAATACAAGACCTTGGCTTTGAACAAGTGGCACTAGTGGAAGATCACTGGGACAAGCAAAACACGCTAGTACAGCAGGACCTCCTGTTTCGCAACCGCGCCTAGCATATGCCAACAAGCAACGAAGTTGTTTGCTGCAAAAATTTTTTCGACAGTTATATATACAGTTAACTAACGTTCCAGTACACAGTTACACACTGTGTGTATAGAAAAAAAACGATACCTACCAAAGCGACAGACTATTTGCATGGTGTTGCTTTTGCCCTTAAACAACGATTGACAAAAAGATGAGTCTTTAATCGAGATATTCGAACCCGTTGTACTGTAGTTTTAGTGCAGCAAATGCTCTTGAGCCAGCAGTCTCAAACACTAGTACATCACAGTCTGACTGATACGAATCTATCCCATGGTTTACCAACAGTTCTAATACTAGTGATTGAGTACGAGCATTCCGACTGGGCGTACTAGAGTATGAAGGATATTTGATTCTTAATTTGTACATAGTTGATCCTTGAGCGCACACAGCGTGTCAGCAAGTTTGCTTTGTGTATAACTGTTATACAGCAAGTGTTGAGTGTTCAAACTGTGAGTAAGCACTGTGCGCAAGATATTTAGCGCCACAGTCGAGAGAACCTAGTGTAACCGAACAAGTTCAGTTAACTGCAAGCAGTTTTTCTAGTAGTTGAACATATTCTTTGCGTTGCGTGTGCGTTAGACTAGAGTTAGAATCTAACTCTTCTCTTATACGCTGTACTAGAGAATCTCTATCGTCGGGTGTAATGTGCAGTACACACGTATAGTGACGAACAAGATAATCCATAAATTGCATAGTGCTTGTATTTACTCCGAACGGGGTTCTACAGTGAAAAAATTTTGCCGCGCAGTTTTTTATAGGGAAGTACTTACAGAAGTGAGGTGGTGATTTAAACTCACCCCATTTTTTAAAAGCTTTGCTGCTGTTTTTTCTCTTTGTTTTCAAACACTTATATACCCCGACCCCCCTCGAGAAAATTTTTTTTTCTTACCGACCGACC
>CAYVBV010000130.1:0-5169 GCA_964449745.1 uncultured Polynucleobacter sp.
ATAAACCAGGAAAGATTGGTTATCCAGAAGCAGTTGAAACATTAGTTGGGGAACCTAAAGCTGTTTTATTTCGAGAAATTCAGACATCAAGCTTACTAAAAGTTGCAGGATGGAATATCAATATTGGAAATAAAAATATTTGGAAATTAAATTTATTATCTTTTGATTCTGATTTGCATCTAGATAATATTAATTTGAAAGATTCAAGAATTGCTGGTACTGGAGCAATATATCTTGGTAAAGATTTAAATCTTGAAGAATTAAAAGTTAATGGAAATTTCGATATAAAAGTTTCAAATACGCTACCTATTGTTGTTGTAGGAAATGCAGATGTACCACCTACGTGGATTAATGCTACAATAGGATATTTGAATCAAGCTGAAAAGGTATATAAATTAAAAGTTGTTGTCGAGGATGGGTCTGAGGTTAGATTTATAAATGAAGATTAGGGATAAGTTTTGTTAGAACAGCTTGGGAATGGTTTGTTACTCGGAGTAATCATCGCTTTGGGATCAGTTGCGCTTTCGTTACTATATGGTGTCACTAGAATCGTAAATTTTGCCCATGGTGAAATAATTGCTTTTGGAGCAATAATGGCTCTCTTCTTTTCATCCTCTCCAGATTCCAGCTTATTATATTTAGATAGATTTTCACCATTGGGAATTAACTTTATGACCTCGGTTATATTAAGCATCTTATTGTGTGGTGTTTTTGGAGGTTTACTAGAGCTTTGTCTTTTCAAACCGCTTAGAAAAAATAATTTTGGAAATATTGCAGTTTTGGTTGTAACAATTGGATTATCAATTTTTCTAAGACACATATATTTATTATTTGCATCTGCAAAGCCAACATCATATATATTAGAACTTCAAAGAAGAGAAGATTATTTTGGAGTTCTACTAACACCAAGAAATGTCCAGGTTTTAATAATTGGTTTTGTAGTTATGGTTTTAGTGGGTATTTTTCTTACATATACAAGAACTGGTAAAGCTATGAGAGCTGTTAGAGACTCATCAGACTTAGCAAGCATATCGGGAATTAACTCTGACTATATAATTTTAGTTACTTGGATTTTCTCAAGCATGCTTGCGGGTTTTACTGGCATAATTCAGGGTGTTATTAATAACGTAAGATGGAATATGGGTTTTTTAATCCTGTTATTAATATTTGCCGGTACGGTTTTAGGTGGAATCGGAACGTCTTTTGGAGCAATGTTTGGTGGTTTCATAATTGGGATACTTGTTCAATTGAGTGTTGGTTTAGAGTTTATGGATGGACACACAGAGGCTAAAAATGCTATTGCATTAGCCTTGATGATTATTATATTGCTTGTACGTCCACAAGGAATTTTTGGCAACAAAGATCGGATCTCGTGAAAAAATATATTATTGCTTTTTTTCTTTTAGTTATTTCTTTCTCGTATATTTTTTTATCTAACGAGAATGCTGGGGTAAGAGTATTTGTAAATTTAATGACTTTTGCTGGTATATATGGACTTGCAGCAATAGGTATAAATGTTCATTTTGGATGGACCGGCCTGCTCAATTTTGGCCATGCAGCCTTTATGGGAATCGGTGCTTATACTACTGTTCTTTTAATTCCACATTCACTTGGAAGAGAAGGAGTGGTAATTAGCTCAGGCTTACCACTTCCTTTAGCAATTATAATTGGCGTAGTTGCTGCTGCTCTTCTAGGTCTCCTTCTTGGTTTGCCAACTTTGAGACTTAAAGGTGATTATTTAGCGATAGTAACTATTGCTTCTGCAGAAATCTTTAGGTTGTTAGTGCGTGACTTTGAAAATCTAACTGGAGGTGTTTATGGAATAATTCAATTTTCTGATTCACTTCAAAACTCAAGACCAGATTTCATAACTCGTTTTGGTGAAAGTTATAACGTATCACCTGCTCAGTTTTGGGTTGGAGCATTATCATGGATTTCAATTATTGTCGTATTGTTAATCTTATCAAGACTTAAGAAATCTCCTTGGGGAAGAGCCCTTAGAGCGGTCAGAGAAGATGAAGAAGCAGTTCGTGCGCTTGGAAAAAATGCTGTATTACTTAAACTTCAAAGCTTTATGTTAGGTGCTGCTATAGGAGGTCTTTCCGGAATACTTTTAGTATTTAATTATGGAACTGTTCAAGCATCTACTTTTGTTCCAGTTCTAACATTTTATGTTTGGGCAGCCCTAATACTAGGAGGCGTTGGTAGCTTAGGTGGTCCTGCTTTAGGTGCAGTAATATTTTGGGTAATAATTGCTGGCACAGATTCAATTTCTAGGTTTTTATTTGAAAGCCCGGATGGACAGCAATTAGCTGGAGTCAGATTTGTAATTGTTGGTTTATTAATTATGTTTTTAATGATTTTTAGGCCTAGTGGTATTCTTGGAAAAAAAGAGGAGCTTCTTTTAGATGTCAAGTAACTTATTATCAGTAAGGTCTTTAAAAAAAAGGTTTGGTGGTCTTGAAGCAGTTAATGTTGAGAAATTTGATTTAAATGAAAATGAAATAACAAGCCTTATAGGCCCTAATGGTGCCGGAAAAACTACTTTTTTCGATTTAATAACTAGATTTCAAAATGCAGATTCAGGGAATATCAATTTTAATGGAAAAAATGTAACAAAGTTAAATTCTTATAAATTAGCAAGATTGGGAATGGTAAGAACTTTTCAACTTACCCGAGTTTTTGATCGTATGTCTGTTTACGAGAATATGCAGTTTGCAGGCAGTTCTTTCAGAAATGAAGGTTTTTTGAATTCATTAATCCAATCACGTTCACTTAAAAACCAAGAAAAATTTCTGAATGAAAAAATAAATGAAACCCTCGAGATGCTTAATTTGTCTGACATGAAGAGCTCTTACGCAAGAGAACTTTCTGGTGGCCAAAAAAAATTATTGGAACTAGGAAGGTCATTAATGAAGAGTCCAAAAATATTACTTCTTGACGAGCCTTTAGCAGGTGTGAATCCTAAGTTGTCAGAACAGTTGTTAGAAATAATTTTTAATTTAAACAAAAATGGAGTAAATATTTTAATGGTCGAACATAATATTGACGCAGTTATGAAAATATCTGAAAGAGTTGTTGTAATGGCTGAAGGAAAAATAATTTCTGATGGAAAGCCAGATTTTGTTAGGTCTGATAAAAATGTTATTGAGGCATATTTAGGAAAAAGTGATGAATAATCCAATGATAGAGATAAACGGACTTGCTTCTGGATATGTAAAAGGGTTGAACATATTACAGGGAGTAGATCTTGTATTAAAAGAAAAAGAAGTTGTTTCAATAATCGGTCCTAATGGTGCTGGTAAATCAACTTTATTAAAAGCAGTTATGGGACTTATTCCTATTTTTGGAGGAAAGATTTACTTTAAAGGAAATGAACTCATAGATATTAAAAGCCATGAATTAGCTCAAAAAGGCATTGCTTATGTACCACAAGTTTCAAACGTTTTCCAAAGTCTTACAATAGAAGAAAATTTGCAGATAGGTTTATGGAGTACTAAAAAGGGACATTCCAATTTACTTAAAGAAATTTATTCTATGTTTCCAATTCTCAAAGAAAAAAGAAAAGATAAAGCTGGAAACTTATCTGGAGGACAGAGGCAACTTTTAGCATTAGGAAGGGCTTTAATCTCAAAGCCTGAGGTTTTACTATTAGACGAACCATCCGCTGGTTTATCTCCTAAAGCTATTGATGAAGTATTTCAATACATAAAAAGTATAAATAAAAATGGTGTTTCAATAATTTTAGTTGAGCAAAATGCCAAGAGAGCATTACGTTTTTGTAATAGGGGCTATGTTTTAGATCAAGGGAGAAACGCATATACAGGTCCTGGTGTAGATTTATTAGAAGATAAAAAAGTAATAGATTTATATTTAGGAAAATTATAAAAAAGGCCCGAAAATTTCGGGCCTTTTTTAAATTTTATAGCTTGAATTAAGATTTAAAGTCTATTGACTTGATAACCTCTTCTTCATCACCACTAGTAATTTGCCATACATCATATGTGCTAGCAGTTGGATCACCTTGTTCATCTAGATCAATATCACCAGATGCACCTTTGTAATCAATATTTTCACCAGCAGCAGCTAATTCTAGACATTCAACTCCAATACATGCTGTACCGTTGCCAGATGCTTCTACTAATCCAGAAGCTATATCAGCACCAGTTACACCATTTGCAGCAGCAGATAATGCCATAATCATAATTGCATCATAAGCTTGAGCTGAATAAGGAGCTGGATCTTCTCCAAATCTCTCTTGATAAGCAGCAGTGTATGCATCTAATGCAGCACCAGCTGTTGATCCTGGAGCAGTACCTTTATATCCATCTAATGCATCTCCAAGTCCACATTCTGAGCTTAGATTTGCACCACGCACTCCGTCTGTAAAGTACCATGGAGTTGCTAAAATACCTTGCTCAAATGCACCCTGTAAAACACCACAGCCTGTGTCTGGGAACAATATACCAACTATTGCGTCAGAATTATTTTTTCCAACTTGGGTTACTTCAGAGGAAAACTCTGTAGCACCTTGGTCGTGATATACAATAGTGTTAACAACACCACCCAAAGCTTCAAATGCAGAAGCAGTTGCTTCAGCTAATCCTCTACCATATGCGTCAGCTCTTGAAATTATTGAGACGGATTTGTTACCATCCTCAAAAAGTACTTCAGCTAAGACCGCACCTTGTAAAAGATCTGAAGGGGCTGTTCTAGCATAAAAGCCACCGTTTTTTACCTTTGTGAATTGTGGTGATGTGTTTGATGGAGAAACCATCACTACACCTGCATCAATAGCAGTTTGCATTATAGCTAATGAAATACCACTAGCTGCGGCCCCCATTACCCCTGCAACACCTTCACCTATTAGCGTAGCTAAGCTAGTTGCTGCAACATCTGGAGCAGTACCTGAGTCACCTTGTACCCAAACAACATCCTCTCCATTTACACCACCAGCTGCATTGATTTGCTCTATTGCAAGTATTGCACCTGTTTCAATGCCAGGCCCTAGGAAGCCCAAATCACCTGTTAGTGGCATCAAAGTACCAAGAACAAGAGCATCGTCTGAGGCAGCATCACTACCTCCACAGGCTACAGCAACAATTGCGAGTATTGCAATCAAAGCTAAAGCTTTGCGATTCTTCATATATAATTTCCTTTCAGTCACTG
>CAYVBV010000131.1:0-2845 GCA_964449745.1 uncultured Polynucleobacter sp.
AAAAAGTAGATGAGCGTTCGTTGGGTGAATGGTTAGTTGGTTAGTTAAGTATTTCTAATCTAGCAGATTTCTATGTCAACACTTAGAAATATCCAATAACTAGTAATCTCTACGCAAGATGCGTTGGCGATGATATCTAGTCATTAGATGTCCATTATTTATTGATTGGTTATTGATTAACTATTCATTCGTTGTTGATTGATGTGCGGACATTTGAAATTAGTTTTTAATCCATCACTCCTAAAGAGAAAAGCATGAAAAAATTATTTGTATTAGCACTAGGCATGATCACCAGTCAACTGGCATTTGCTCAAGCGGCCACGATTGCCCCAGGCACAGCCTTGGATATTTTTAAAGGTCAAAAAGAAGTGGTGATTCAAACTAGCCAAGGCCCCATCACCATCAAACGTGTGATGACGACTTGCGCTAAGAACGGCGGCACAATTCAGCCATTGGTACCGATTGCTGGTGTAACACCAGTGACTGAAACTGAAATGATTCAGGCGCTTGGCGACAAAGAAGCCATGGTGGTTGATATGCGTGACTCGAATGACCGTGTCAAAGGAACCATTCCAGGTTCAATTGGTATTCCATACACGGAAGTGGCCATGAGAATGGATGAATTGGGTTGTAAAAAGATCAGTGGCAATAGCCAAAAGAAATGGGATTGCTCAAAGGCCAAGAAGATTTATACCTTCTGTAACGGCCCGGTCTGCCCACAAAGTCCATTTGCCATCAATGCCATGGCACGCGAAGGTTTTCCGGCGAATAAGATTTATTACTATCGTGGTGGCATGCTAGATTGGGACGCACTGGGCTTAACAACCGTTAAGGGTGAGTTCTAAAAACTAATCCGCAATTCATTTTGATGAAAATAAAAAAAGACTCTACGGAGTCTTTTTTTTATTGGTCTTTTTTTAAATTAATCATCACTCATCTCGAAAGAGATTGGTCGGGGCGAGAGGATTTGAACCTCCGACCACTTGCACCCCATGCAAGTACGCTACCAGGCTGCGCTACGCCCCGACTGAATTTAAGATTGTATCAAGCAGAAAGGATTTTTAGGACGTCCAGTAAGTCGTCCCGAATAGAACTTGGATGATGACTCTGCTCTGAACCGTTTAAATGGTTGGAATGATTAAAGTGATTGGCATCATTCCCTTCATTGAGTCTTGAGCGCGCACCACTGATGGTGAAACCCTCTTCGTAAAGTAACTCTCTGATTCTGCGAATCAACACCACTTCGTGATGCTGATAGTAACGGCGATTGCCACGTCTTTTTTGAGGTTTGAGCTGATTAAACTCTTGCTCCCAATATCTTAAGACATGCGGTTTCACATCACACAATTCCCCAACCTCACCAATCGTGAAGTAACGTTTCGCTGGAATTGGAGGGAGGGATTCCCCGGCAATCATGCCGTTCGCATGCTTATCCATAACTGAAACTCGTTAGAGCTTAGGGTCTACCTTGTCTTTGAGCTTTTGGCTGGCGTGGAATGTCACCACGCGTCGCGCAGAGATTGGCACCAACTCACCGGTCTTTGGATTGCGACCAGGGCGTGCTGATTTTTCTCTTAATTGGAAATTGCCAAATCCTGAGATTTTGACGTCAACACCAGACTCGAGTGATCGACCCACTGTTTCAAAAAAACTGTCGATCAAGTCTTTGGCTTCACGCTTGTTCAATCCCACTTGGTCAAACAAGGCATCTGATAATTCTGCTTTAGTAATCGTTCCGGCTTCGCTCATCTCAGCTCTCCGCTTTTTTACTTGTAATAACTGTTTATGTTCAACGTAACCTTGCTTGGCATTTTACGCTCATGGCGTCACGCAAAGCAGAAATCACTGGATCAACCTGTGCATCTTGTAATGTACCTGATTCATCTGACAAAGTAACTCTAAATGCCAAACTCTTCTCATTTTCAGCCATACCACCCATTTTTCCAGGAGATGGCTTGAACTCATCAAACAATTCTATCTTCTTCACCAAGGTCTGTTTGGCTGATTTCATGGCCTCTTGCAATTGAGCCACGGTGACCGATTGATCCACCACCACCGCCAAGTCACGAGTCACCTCAGGGAACTTACTGATCGCGTTGATGATCGGTAAGCCAATTTCTTGGATGACCGCCCAATCGATTTCAAATAAAACCACTGAGCCAGGAATATCGTAAGCCTGTTGCCAACGTGGGTGCAATTCACCGATCACACCTAAAGTAATGTCTTTACCACGCTTTTTAATGCTTAACTCGGCACTGCGTCCTGGATGTAAAGCTGGGTGCTCTACTTTTTGCGCCTTAAACTCCAAAGGTGCCAATAGTGCCTCTAAGTCTCCTTTGACATCAAAGAAGTCGACTGCTCGTGTAGGCATGCCCCACTGCTCAGGCAATGCTGGACCATAAGCCAAACCGGCCACATGTATGGGTTGATCGTAACCCGCAATGCTTAACTCACCGACCTGCGCTTGAGGGTTGCGATGGAATACACGACCCACTTCAAATAAGCGCACTCGGCTGGCTTTGCGATTGATGTTTTGTTTGAGGTTTTGTACCAAGCCACCGATTAAGTTGCTGCGCATCACCGACAACTGGCTGGCGATCGGGTTAAGCACTTTAATTGGCTTGGTGTTACCGGCTAATTTTTCTTCAGTTTCAGCGTCAATGAAACCAAAGTTCATGACTTCTTGATAGGCTCTGGCTGCCAAGGCATGACGCAGTTTATGAACACTGCGCTTAGGCTCTTGCGTGCCCTGCATGCGTTGCTCTGCCACGGGTGGATTGGCTGGAATGTTTTCAAAACCGTAGAGTCTGGCAACTTCTTCAATCAAGTCTTCTTCAATTTCAAT
>CAYVBV010000131.1:2945-5107 GCA_964449745.1 uncultured Polynucleobacter sp.
GAGATGAACTCTAGTGCATCAACGGTTCCTGCAGGGTCAACGCCACGCTCAAAACGATGCGCCGCATCGGTTGAGAAATTGAATCTTCTGGCACGACCCTGAATGGCATTGGGCCACCAGAATGCTGATTCAACATAAATGTCTTGAGTGTCTAATGTGACAGAGCTTGGGTTGCCACCCATGATGCCGGCAATGCTCTCCACACCATTGGCATCTGCAATCACGCCCACGCCTTGTTGATTGAGTGGTGCCACAGAAACGGTTTGACCATTCAAGAGCTCTAACTCTTCACCCTCACGGCCCCAACGCACAGTCAAGTCACCTTTGATCTTGTTCAGATCAAACACATGAGTAGGTTGACCAATGGCCAACATGGCATAGTTTGAAATATCCACCAAAGCAGAAATACTTCTTTGTCCAGCACCCTCTAAACAACGCACCATCCATTCAGGTGTTTTGGCTTTGGCATTGACACCCTTAATCACTCGGCCGGCAAAACGACCACATAAGTCAGGGTTTTCAATATTGACTTTAACTTTGTCTGGAATCGAGCTGGCCTGCGCTTCGATCTTGGGGGCACAGAGTTTGGCACCGGTGATAGCGGCAACTTCACGAGCCACACCCAGAATAGATAAACAATCGGCTTTGTTCGGTGTGAGCTTAATGACAAAAACGGTGTCGTCTAACTTTAAATACTCACGAATATTTTGACCCACTGGGGCATCAGCAGGTAACTCCATGATGCCTTCTGAATCTTGGCCAATTCCGAGCTCATTGCCAGAGCACAACATGCCTTGTGACTCAACACCACGCAACTTGCCTAGCTTGATGGCAAAAGGTTTACCACCCTCTTCTGCAGGCGGCAACTGCGCGCCCACCAATGCACAAGGAATTTTGATACCCACACGGGCATTGGGTGCACCACAGACAATTTGTAGTGTGTCGCCACCGGCGTTCACTTTACATACACGCAAACGATCGGCATCTGGATGCTGAGTGGCTTCTAATATTTCTGCCACAACCACTTGAGAAAACGCAGGAGCCAAAGGACGAGTCTCTTCAACCTCTAAACCAGCCATCGTCAACGCATGCGACAACTCTTCGGTCGTTAAATCAGGATTAACAAATTGCCTGAGCCAAGATTCTGAAAATTGCATAGTATTTGCTCAGCCTGAATTAAGCGGGAAATTGAGACAAGAAACGAATGTCGTTTTCAAAGAACAAACGCAAATCGTCAATGCCATAACGCAACATGGTCAAACGCTCAAGACCCGATCCAAACGCAAAACCAATGTAGCGCTCAGGATCTAAACCCATATTGCGCAACACCGTTGGATGCACTTGACCCGCGCCGGAAATCTCCAACCAGCGACCGGCCAATTTGCCAGAGCCAAAGGCCATGTCAATTTCTGCAGAAGGTTCTGTGAATGGGAAATAAGAAGGACGGAAACGCACTTGAATCGCATCCGTCTCAAAGAAAGTTCTCAAGAAATCGGTGTATACACCTTTGAGATCAGCAAAAGAAACACTCTGCGCAATCCATAAACCTTCGACCTGATTGAACATCGGTGAGTGCGTTGCATCACTGTCCACACGATAGGTACGCCCAGGTGCAATCACTTTAATGGGTGGCATGACCCCATTTTTAGCATCTTTGGCATGACGTGCCACATGTGCGCTGGCATAACGAACCTGCATGGGGCTGGTGTGCGTACGCAACAACAAGGGTTTATTTTGCTCATCCACACCTTCTACATAGAAAGTGTCTTGCATCGATCGGGCAGGATGATTCTCAGGGCTATTTAAGGCCGTGAAATTGAACCAATCGTTTTCAATTTCTGGACCATCAGCCACATCGAAGCCAATCGATCTGAAAATTTGTTCAACGCGCTCCCAAGTACGCATCACTGGATGCAAACTACCGACATCTTGACCACGACCAGGCATGGTGACATCAATCGCTTCTGCGCTTAAACGAGCTTGTAATACGGCATCCGCCAAGGCTTGACGACGTGCAGTCAGCGCTGCTTCTACCGCTTGTTTGATTTGATTGATTTCGGCGCCAGCCGCTTTACGAGCCTCAGGCTCTAACGCACCTAGCGATTTGAGACGCTCTGTGAGAATTCCGGATTTACCGAGGTAGCGTGCCTTGGCGTCTTCGA
>CAYVBV010000132.1:0-5065 GCA_964449745.1 uncultured Polynucleobacter sp.
CCATACACCGGCGCCACGAAGTTCTCGATTAAATTACGGTCCATGTTAGAACAATCCTGGAGCGATCACGCCCTCTTCGATGCCCATCTTGGACCCGTCACCGTGGTAAGGCAAGTTCAGCGATCCACCCTTGACTTGGTGTACTTCTCGCAGGAAGTTGCTCATGGCAGTGGGAGCAGTCCAAGTAGATCCATCGCCTTTGTAAAACGCCCACTGGGCGCGACCCTTGGCGTGTACCACGTTGCTGTCCGACCAAACACCGGAGATACTCTTGAGCAAGGTATCCATCCAGTCCTGAGGCAAGATCAAGCCAGCAGTACCAGCAAGACGCCGCAGTTCGTAGAGCCCAATGAACACACCTTGATCGATTTCTTCGTTGCTGGGAAAGTTGTCGCGAATGGCCTTCAAGATCTGATACAACACTTTGCCCGACACATCGGCGTCTAGGGCTTTTTGAGCATACTTGAAGTGGCTGAAGAAATACTTGTTGTTGCCACGTAGTGCTTCGCTCTTGCGAGTGTTCTTGTCTTCCAAGTCGATGCCCAAGGCATTGAATTGTTCCTGCATGTTCCAGGCTTTGACATTCTTGATGTCTCGGCTGCCATTCTTGTAACGCACAAGGGCGTTGCGATGCAAGTCGCCAGGACCCAGACGCTTGACGCCAGTGTCGTTGAGCATCTCGAAAGCATAGGAGGGAAAGTTGGGATCATCGGTCTCTACCACCGCACAGGGTATGTCGGTGTAGCCTAGGATGGTGGCGGCCAAGGTGCGGTGCTGGCCATCGTAGGTATCCACAGTATCTCGTCCCTTGACCCTACATGCCGACACCGGCGAGCAGATCCTTGGGTCCCATTTCTTCATGATCCGCATCACATGCTTGTGGATGACATCGCGTTGCACTTCGTAGTCGATCCAGAGATCGTCGATGTGGATGGTAGTGCAAGTGGGGAATGCCTGAGGAAGATTCTGTGCTCGATGACGCCACGATTCCAGTTCGCGGTCCGAGACTTCGAATTCTCGTTTGATGGTGGCTTCGACTTCCAGGGCCACATCGGTGAGTTTGCGTGTGAGACGCTTGGCCATACTTTTCTCCTTTCAACACCCGTACAATACGGGATTAGTTTCAGTATGAGTATGTATATTAACAGAAAATGATTTTTAGGTCAACCTAGTACTTTCGTATAAGTTTTTCGAAACGGGACTTATTGGCCTTGCCCGTTACGCACACGGCAGGGGTTATTTGGCATCGCCACGACTGTGGGCGATATAGTTGCGTAGTTGATCTACATAATTGGCGAGAGACCTCAGTTTCTCTTCTTGTTGCTCAATCTGTCGTTCCATTTGTGACATCTTGGTTCGCATTTCGTCCACAGACATCCTGGTCTCTTTGATGCTTTTTTCGTGGCTGAACAAGTTGGGACGCGGAGGTGCATTGGGATCCACAGCACGTTTCTTCTTGGTCTTGTACATGTCCATCATGGCTGTGCTTCCTCAGGGGGCGGAGTGCCTACCTCCGGCTCAGTGGCTTTTTCTTCCTGGGAGTATTTTTCAATGAAGGCACGCAAGAATTCAGGATTGATCTGGCTCATGGCCTTGCCCACGTATTCTTCGTAGTTCTCCAAGAAATAACCAAACATACGATCAAAATCGCGTTCGCCGGTCCAGCCATTCTGTTCCACACGAGCCGCTGACAAGTTGAGGATCACTTTGGCTTGACGGTCACGATTCTTGAGTCCGCGCACAATGGCCACTTGTTCGTCGTATTGGTAGTTGGCAGGATCTCGAGTCCAGCCCGCTTGAGTGGTGCGCACATGCTCTTTGGGCCGCATGGTGTATTGCGCAGTGAGGTAGAAATGTTTTTCGGCCATTTATGCTCCAATCTGTGTGAGTTCCACCAAAGTGGCACTGAGATTGATCTCAGGATCGGCCACTTGGCTGTGACTGACCATACCTTTGCGTATGGCCAAGATCGCTTCGTCTTGTCCTTCGGGAGTCTGACTCCAAATTTCAAGATTGTCGTACATCCAGCGAAACAAAGAGTCCATGTCGTCGACTGTGGCCTGTGTGCAGATCAATTTGCGTCCTTCCATGATCTTACCGGCCTTGAACAAGTTGACAGCATCTACCTTCCAGTCTCGCACAGCAACATCACCTTCGCCGGGTGCCTTTAGTGTGCCCGACGTTGAGTTGGCTTGTACGAGATTGAGGCATTTGCGCAGATCGGGATAAGTGGCCTTGACATAACTGTCAAGAGTATCGAGATCGAATTCCACGTTCTCGCCCACCAAGATAGTGGCCACCCGGGCTGTGAACTCTGTGAGATCTGTGCGATCAATATGGAAGCCTTGGCAACGACTGTGCAAGGCATCCATGATCTTGTGGGGTTTGTTGCAGGTAAAGATAAACCTTGCTTGGCTGGCATAGGTTTCCATGAGTCCGCGCATGATGGCCTGTGCGTTATGGCTCAGGTAGTCGGCCTCGTCCATGAGTACCACTTTGAATTTACCAAAAGGCAGCGTACTAGCGAAGCCCTCGACCTTTGACTTGATGAAGTCTACACCGTTGTCACGGCTGGCGTTGATCTGCAAGACATCATAGTCTTCGACACCCAACTCATTGATCAGGACCTTGGCTAGGGTGGTTTTGCCTGTGCCGGGACTTCCGCTCAACAAGATGTGCGGAATTGATCCTTCACGCACCCAAGACTCAATCTGCTCGCGTTGCCGATCGTCGGTAAACACATAGTCAGATAAAGTTTTTGGGCGATACTTTTCGGTCCAGAGTTCTTTCATTTTCGTTGAATTTCGTTTGTGATTGTTCAAAATACGAGTGTAAACGTGCCACTGCACGCCACTCTCCGTGTATCATACCAGCAGTATAGCATGCCACAGCAATGACTACAACCGGTAATATCTTCAAACCAGTTCCTCTAGGATGCCCAAGAGTTCGGCACAGATCAAAAGAGCGCCGCCGGCCACTAACCATCCGCCGTGCATGACGCTGTAGCCCGCAGTGACAAAGCAGCCACCGGCCACGATTCGCAATGCGCTTTTAACGAGGCTGACATAAAAATGTCCACGGCTGGGATCTTTGGGTTGTATTTCCATCATCGATTTTTTCTTTTAAGTAATTGAAGAGTGCGTTCTTGGTGCCACTCGCGTTCAACGTCACCAAAACTTGAACAGTTTTCCAAGGTATCTTCGATGTACCACAGTAATTCTAACAGATCTTTTTTGTATTTGCAAGACACAAAGCCAGTGTCATGTGGATCATTGGCTTTGCTGGCCAGCCATCGAACAGTGTCTTTGACACCATTGACATCGGGCACTCTGGTCAACATCAGAGACTTTTGGCTTCTACCTGTACAGCACCCGAAAACGATTCGTCAACGGGTTCATCATCGCTGACCAGCAGGATGTCATTGGGATCTACACGACGGATGGTGACTTCTGCATCATCGACTTCGACTTTGGTGCCGCGTGTCCAACGACCGTGTGCTACCAAGACCCATTGGCCAACTTGCACATCGCGTTGTTCGCCACCAACAGCAAACACCTTGGCCCAACGTGGACGGATGCCCGATGTCTTGCCGTCGTCGCCCAGCATCACGATGCCGGAGTTCAGGAATCTTTCACCGAAGTTCATGTCTTGCACCAACACATGGTCGTGCAAGGCCTTGATTGATTTGATTTTGATAGGTTGATATGACATAGTTAGATTCGTGTGGGACCTTTGGGACGGCGTGGATCGGGAATCAATTCTTGATTGACAGTGGCTTCCTTGGCGATGGAATCAGCGAGGTTACCGCGCAAGCGACGATCGGGCAATGCTGGGGTAGCAGTTGTCTCTGGTGTGTCGTTGCTGACAGCAGGAGTATTCTCGGGCTGTGGTGCCACAGTGTTTTCGTTTTCTTGACCTTCCATATAGACTGTCTCCTTGTTGGGTTTTTTGTTTGTGCGAGAGCGTGTACTGACACCGGCTGACTTTTGCTTGGCCATGATGTCTTGTCGAGAGCGGCCACGCTTTTCAGCGGCTTCTAAACGGTAGTGCTCTTCCAGGGCTTGATTCCTGGTAGACTGTACATTACCTCCTCGGGCAATTTCGTCGCCGCGGGCATTGACTTTCATGTTGCCAACAGCGATCGTTTTTTCATTGGCGATGCGCAGACTGTCCATGTCAATCTGCTTGCCCATCGCGGTGGTGTATATACGTTTCATTGATTTTCTCCGAATTATTAACTGGGCATATTATTTACCGCAGGAATTCCTCTACATTTAAATCATAGTACATGCTGTCGATCTTGTGTACCCCAATGAGATACAGCACATAACTGGCCACGGAACTTCCACGACCCAAACCCCAGACTATGTTGTTGCTTCTCATGGTATCTACCATGAACTTGAGGAATCTCAGTAGGTCCATGAGATCTCGCTCGCTGTACAACAAAAGTTCTTGCCCCACTCGCTGTAGTTTTTCTTGTGTGTCGCATTGATCCAGTAGCCATTTGGCAATGTCAAGTTCTTTGTACTCGGTGGGCATGTACCAATTTTCTCGACAGCGTCGATCAAACTCTTCGACAGTGAGTTCGCGATCAGTGTCGGGCATCGGTGATTTCCAGTCCAGGAAAAACTTCTTGACTGCCGACGCATAGAGTTCGTTGGTGCGTTGATCCACTACTATGTTTTCAAGATCAAGGTCAGGATTCCGGTACAATTCAGTCACGATGTCTTGATCGTTGCAAATTGCTCTTCCGTATTCGTCGTAGTTCATTCTATGTCAATGATCCCGTCGAAGTTCTGGCCTTTGCTGTTCATACGCTGTTGCATCTTTTCCATCTGCTGTCGATTACGTTCGGATATTTCCCATTGGTAATCTTCAATCAGCAGACCCAATTGTGCAGTGAGTTCAAAGGAGCCCATGCGAGAAGACTGGAGATACCTTTTTTGGAGTTCTCCCAGTTTCTTTTGTAGTTCTTCGTCACTGAGGCCTGACAAGTCTGGAGATAACGGATGCATGTAGTGAGTTTAAATGAAAACGCCAGTGGGTGTCAAGTCCACTGGCGTCA
>CAYVBV010000133.1:0-5025 GCA_964449745.1 uncultured Polynucleobacter sp.
AACCAGAAGAGCCCGAAGTTCCTGATGAACCCGAGCTCCCCGATGTACCACTTGTACCAGATGAACCACTTGAACCTGAAGTTCCCGAAGTTCCCGATGAACCACTTGAACCTGAAGTTCCCGAAGTTCCCGATGAACCACTTGAACCTGACGTTCCTGATGTTCCCGATGAACCTGATGTTCCATCAACACCAGCAATAATCCAATCGGAGCCATTACTAATTACTTGAACACTATCGTATTGATTTAGTGTTTTTTCACTTTGTCCATCTATTGTTTGGCTTCCATTACCATCCACGGTAATGATACCTGCGCCACTATTTTTTATGGTGTATATTTTACCATCCCTACCTACTGCAGATGGTAGTGTGACTATAAAAGTGCCAGATGTAGCATCTATTAAATAATCATTATCAGTTATAGTATATGTACTAGTAACTTCTACATACGGGAATGTAATACCCCCTAGGGATATGAACCCTTTACGCGCTAAAAATTCGTTTGCCATTTATTTTTTCTTTTTTCACTGTCCAAAAGAAAGATTCTCAGGTTTATTTTATACTATAAATATATCCTTTAAGTCGTTTGATATAATCAAACGTTAAATTTTTAACATTAAAATAAAAAATCCCCATTTCTGAGGATTTAATGATATAAAATTATTTTTTAATAAGAATTATCATTATAATGTAGATACATCATAGATAACAGCGTTAAGAGTGGAACCTCTTGCACAAATCATTTGATTTTTACTTGATTTGAATATTATATCTGTAGATAATCCTGTTAAATTTTCAGTTTTAACCACGGTATTTGTATCAGTATCTAATACAAAAAATGCATCACCCTTACCACTCCAAACATAACCATTTGGGTCATACTCCAAAGATGTTGTAGATGAACCAAGAGCTCTTGTTGTCTCATAAATTAACGATGATACAGTATTTGTTTCACAATCCAAATAATATAATTTTAATCCTGTACCAATACCTTGTAACATTGAGATGTAGACTCTATCATGTACAGGGTCATAAACCAAATTATCCAAAGATATACTATACCCAATATCACCTATATTATTTATTTCCGCAATTTTGGTTTTAGTCTCACAATCTACCACATCAATTTCTCTACCTCCACCAATATACATTAAATTTCTCTTTGAATTCCATGTAATTGTTTGTGGTGCTCCCGCGAAATTACTTAAAGTCACTCCTGTGATTTCAGTAAGTGATGTTGTTGTTGCCGAAACAACATATACCTTATCTGCAGATGGAACCAACATCCATACAGTCGAATCTGTTAGATTGTATTCCATATCTCTTCTATTATTACCTGCCTCACCAACAGTTAAGGTCGCAACAACTGAATTATTAGATGGGTTATACATTTGAAGTCTTGCTAAGTTGATTGCCGAACCAAAAACTCTATTTATGTCAGGTCCATAAATCAAATCACCTATAGCATCAGCGAACCCTAAAGTTACATTATTTGTACTGTCAAAATTTGGTCCGTTGAAAACTGTTAATTGGTCACTAACATATGCGGTTGTCCATATAGTATCAGAAACAGGTGAATATTCTTGACGAATGAATTTTCCATCAACAATTTCATATGATATAGGTGTCGCAGGTTTATATGATGTCCAATATCCATTATTTGTTAACCAACTATAGGCTTGTGTTGCATTAATAAAAGTTTGTTTGGTAACTCTGTTAGCTACAAAAACAAAATCATTATCAGTAAATGCCGATGTTCTCCAAAATCTTACACTACCAATGTTTCCAACAGGTGTTGGGTGATTTTCTGCAGGAACGTCAGTACCGATAACATATCCTAATTCCTCATCAGCACCATACCACCATTTAATACCACCATAATTTCCATCATAATCTAAAGGTTTTAATCCTACCGTTAAATCTCCAAATTGAGCGGTTCCGTATAACGGGTCTCCTGTGTTTCTTCCAAATGGTCTTGCTGTTGACATAATTTTTTATTTATAAATAGTGTTTTTATTATAAACCATATCGTGATTTAGTTCCATTAAATTCTGCCGTTATATCAGCATCACTTCTTAGTGTTTTATAAACTCTAATTTCACCCACATTAGCATCCATATAATATGAATTACCACCAATAGCACCCAACCACCAATTTACATTATTAACTGAGAAATTATTCGGAAGTAATATACCATTAGTTCCACCGTTAACACCGTTTACATAGAAATTATATGACTGACTACCTCTATTAATTTTGTATGTTAGGAATTGCCATGAATCTTCTGTAATTACTGTTGATGATGTTGTAACGGTTCCACCCGCACTACCATTTCCTGCCTCGAGATTCATTCTACCATTCTGAGTATTCCAGTTGTTCCAACCAAGTTTGAATCCATTTGTACTTGTATTAGCCCCCGCGTTTGTTAAAAGTGCATTTATACTATATTCACTTCTCGGATATACCCAAGCGGTTACGGTAAAGTCATCTCCAAAATCGTATTGACCGAATGTTATTTTATCAGCACCTCCGTCAAAGTTAAATACACCATCGGCAATTGCACTTTCATAAACCACACCACTAATGGTACCTTGTGTTCCTGTTGCTGCGCCATCCGTACCTATATTATACAAGACGGTTCCCGTTCCAGGGTATGATGAAGTATTTCCCGCATCATAATAAAGATTAGCGGTGTTTGTATAGGTATCTTCCCATGATGTCCAATATCCGTTAGTATTTAACCATGTTTTGGCTTGAGTTCCCCCCGTAAAAGTTTGTGGGTCACCATCCCATTTAGAAACATCTTCGGCTAATGTGATAAAAGAACCGTCTGTTAAATCAGCACTTCTCCAAAATCCAACATAAATGTCACTTAATGATAAAGGGTTAGGTTGGTCACCCGAATTGTTAACATGGGATACCACATATCCCAAATCTAAATCAGGTGTTGCCCAAAATCTTACCCCACCAAGATTTGAATAATCTTGTTCTGTGGTACCAATTGCAAAATCACCAACTTGCTCAGTTCCTGAGATTGGTGTTTGTGAAGGATTGTATGCTACAGGTATAATAGTTGCCATATCTTATTGTAATTTAAGTTCAGTTAAATCAACTTGGTCTCTTGTACCCTGCTCGGTTTGAACAATAGCCCATATTGATGACATCCAAACAATAGTTCCATTATGTGTTAATCCCCCCACTTTATATGTTACCTTATCTCCTATTTTCATAATTTTATTAAATTGTAACTGTTATTGTTATTGGTGTTGTTGTGTCAAAATCTCCACTTGCGGCAGATACAACGGTAATGTCACCAACTGTACCACCTTCATATACATCATCCCAATAATATTGACCATTTGGACTACCAGTACTAAATGCGGTATTAGTAAATGAATATGTAACAGAGTTTGCCCCTTGAGTTAGAGTTAACGTACCACTATTACCAATCATATCAAATAATATAGGTAACATATCACCACCAAGTGAGTCTCGTCTATTTATATAAATTGCGTATCCTGCCTGACCAATTAAATTTGGATTCAAACTATACGTTTCTGCATTATGATTAGGGAATGTTATCTCTCCGTCATTATTTGCCGAGTTATATTGAGCCAATAAGAAATAATCTCCAGTAGTTCCACCATTACTACCATAACTTGTCCAATATCCGTTGTCATTTAACCAAGTTTTTGCTTGAATTGCATCTATGAATGATATTCCAGCAACTTTTTGTGCTATTGAAATAAACGATTCATCGGTTAAACTAGTTGACCTATTGAATCCAACATATGCCGGTATACTAAATTGGTTTGGTTGATTTCCACTTGGGATTGGTTTTGCTATAACATATCCTAAGTCTTGGTTAGGTGTCATCCAAAATTTAACCCCACCTGGCTGTAAACTATAATCTTGAGCCCCTGTACCAATTGCTAAGTTACCTATTTGTTCAGTACCGATAATTGGACCTCCCGTATTATATCCTATTGGTGTTAATTTTGCCATTTTTAAATTAAATTAAGTTTTGTTTTATTAACTTCATCTCTGGCTCCATTATCTTTTTGGACAATAGCTGTAAATTGTCTTAACCACACTATGGTTCCATAGTATACGACACCTTCATTTTTATATGTTACCTTATCTCCTATTTTCATAATATTATTATTAAGTAATTGTTATAGTTATTGGGTCAACCGTATTGAAATCATTATCTGATGGTGTCATTACTGTTATAGTTCCTAATGGTGATTCATTCATTGTATTATCCCACCAATATTGATTATTATATGCTCCACCAAATCCAAATGCGGTATCAGTAAATGAATATGTCACAAAATTAGAACCTTGGGTCAATGTTAATGTACCACTACGTCCTAATAACATATCTAAAGTTTCCAAATTATCTTTTGATTCAGAATCAAATTGATTAATATAAATTGCAAATCCATCTTCACCAACGGTATTAGGATTAAGAGCACCTGTATTACTATTGTGGTCAGGGAATGTTATATTACCTTCACCCGAAGCTGGACGATATTCTGCCACCAAATAATAACTACCCACAGTTGAACCCGTACTCATTGTAGGAGTTGGGGTTGGAGTTGGTGTTGCCGTAGACGTTGGAGTCGGTGTCGCGGTAGATGTTGGTGTTTGAGTTGGTGTTGCTGATGGTTCAGGGTCTACACATGGTATTGTTGCCAAACACTCATCACAAACACCATCTTCCAAGAATATTCTTGTTGGTCTAAATCCACTATCACCACCTTCTTCAAAATTGATGATAATATAACAAGACTCACCCTCACCAAAATCTATTGATATACTATTTCCAGCCAGAATTGTTTCTCCACTTAATAGTGTCACAGGAACTTCCCATCTTGTATCATCACAACAGTTTTGTAAATTAACTATGTAGTTAGTTGATGTAGTACCTGTTGTAGTACTTGTTGGAGTACTAGTTGGTGTCGGTGTTGCCGTAGATGTTGGAGTTGGTGTTACCGGAACCTCAGAACTCGTAGGTGTTGG
>CAYVBV010000134.1:0-4691 GCA_964449745.1 uncultured Polynucleobacter sp.
TAAGCGGCCAGGAGAGCTTCTTGTTTCGCAACTACCTATACGAGAATACGTTTGGAGCATTGTACGGCCTCGGTGGTGGACACTACAGCGGAGAGTACAGATTGAACCTTGACCAAAACAGAATTGAGCTGTACCCATCTGGTGGATACGGTGAAGTTGTCATCGAGTACATCGCTGATGAGGCCAGGTCATCGAACCCGAGCGTCCACATCTACTTAGAGCCAGCCCTAAACTCTTACATCTACTACAAGATTATTGAGCGTAAGTCAAACGTCAATATGAACGAGAAGATGCGTGCTCGTCAAGAATACTATAACGAAAGGAGACTTGCTAATTCGAGACTCAAGAGCTTCAGCAAAGAGGAAGCACTTAAGACTATCAGAAAGAATTTCAAGCAATCTCCTAAGTATTAATAAGTTATGCCAGTACAGAAGTTAGCGCCTAGAAGCTTAAATCTGGATGATGACTACCTTGTAGTCAAACCAACAGAAATGGTTGATGCTTTCAATGTTGAAGTATCAGCTGATGAAGATGGTAATGCAAATGTATTGAAGGCCATCCAGGGCACGACTGCCATATCTTTTGCTTCTGGTTCTGCGCTTCCTGCCGGCACAAACACAGTTATTGGTTCTGGATTAAATACGGAGAAGAACGAGATTGTCTACGCCGTATGGAACTCAAACGGAGACCACAGCATATACGTATACTCTACTGCTACTGGTGTATGTAAGCTAGTATACCGCGATTCAATCTTAGCTTTTACGCAGACTACATTCGTTAAGTTTGACTTCTTGGTCAAGCAGAATGGAGATACCATTGCGTACTTCACTGACGGAAACAACGAGCCAAAGAAGATTAACATCACTAAGGCCACTGGTTCATCTGGATACCCATACAAGAGCGCCGGAGCATACAGCTACACTTCAGACGAAAAGCTGTTGAGCATCACGTCTCAGCGCCAGGCTCCTCTAACTCCTCCTTCCACTACGTTTGCTAGAGTAGGAGATGAGGATGGGTTCGTGTACGATGAGTACTTCCAGTTTGCTTACCAGTACGTCTACGAAGACGGTGAGGTTTCTGCTATTTCTCCGTACAGTGAGCTTTCTCTAAACACGTATCACATCCTAGAAGATTTTGTTGGAGACGAGGCTAAGTCGTACTACAATACGATTAACGTAACTGTAAAGTACAGTCTTGCTGACGTATCAAAGATTAAAGTACTAGCAAGGTCTTCTTCTGGTCTTGGGTTCTTCCAGATTGGTGAGCTTACCAACGTCCGTTCTTCTGGTACTGCTTCGCTTTCGTTTACGAACTCTAAGCTACGTGCTTACATTGCTGAGAGCGAGCAGAACAAGATGTACGATAGCGTCCCTCGCAAGGCTAATGCACAAGCTATAAGTAGCAACAGACTTCTCTACGCAGGATACACTGAGTTCTTTGATAACGTAGACACGTCAGTGTCTATGACTGAAATTCCAAAAGCTGAAGGTGTCAACGTACCAATTGCAGTGACTCCGCTCACGAACCAGTCTGTTTCTTACAATCCAGTAATTCCTACAATCACGTCTAAGTTCAATGTTATCGTAGGAGATACGCTTAACTCGATGCCAGACAGTAGCGAAGTACTTCTCGACTTCAAGGTATCTGGCGTTCCGGCTATATCATTTGGCTCAGCTAGTGAGATTGTATTGACTCCAAACGAGTCAACGTACGAGCTTTTGTTTGATAAGATTGAGTTCGATGTAATAAAGCGATTTAATATCCCAGCATACACGAGCTTAACTTCTCCAAGTCCGGATATCTACACGTACTTCATCAACAACATCATCGGAAACTACGAGGTTGTTGTAAATAATGTAAACGCTGACTTGATTACTTCCGGCGATAACCACAGCTTTAAAGGAAAGGTTATAATCAACGTATCTCTGGACGCTGTAAACTACGGAAGCACTCAGGTTTCATTCATCGTTAAGATTGTATCTGTAAGCCTTGAGACTTATGCTGGAGTAAGCGGAACAACTGGAGAGGCTATCCCAACTTCTTCGTTTATTTCGTTTACGCTGAATCCTACGCTGCTTACCACGTCATACATCACTGACTGGGGTCTGTTCAGAGCGTACAAGAACTACAACTCTAGACAGTACTACAACCCATCACTAAGGACTTTTAAGTCTGGTCAGCGCCATAAGTTCGGCATTGTATACTACGACTTGTTTAACCGTAGTGGAGCAGTTAACGAAATCGGAGAAAAAGAGATTACGTTTATTTCAGATAGAGATTCCGACGTAAGAGGCGCTGCAGCGATTCAATTTAAGCTGTTGCATAATCCTCCGTCTTGGGCTAAGAAATGGCAATTAGTATATGCTCCGTTCTTTTCATATAGTTACTGTCTGCAGCACAGCGTAACTGAAGCATTCAGTAATACTACCGACAAGGTTATTTACGTGTCAACTGGTATGCTTGAGGGCAAGCCATATTCATACAAGGACTCAAAAGGAGCAAAGCTTGAGTATTCATTTGTCGAAGGAGATAAGCTTAAGCTAATTAGATATGACGATAGCGGAACTATAAAGTACGTTAGCTACGAGTTTGACATCCTGTCTTACGAATACTTTGACGGTAACAATACGCCAGTAACAGCGTCAGTAAGTGACGACAGAAAGACTGGATGGTTCCTGAAGTTAAGAAACAATGAGGATGCTGTTGGTTTCTCAAAGACTTTTATTGAAGCTGGAACCGACAACTGGAACAATAAGACTATCGTAGAGATATACAGACCAGTAAAGCAGGCTGATGTTTCTATCTACAGAGAGATATCTGAAGTATACGATGTTGTCTACGATTCTGGTTCTTACAAGCACAAAGGAGAGAGAGATTTCTCGTACACTTGGACGTCAGGACCGTCGAACATCACAGTACTTAACGGTGTGGCCACTACGTCTCTTGACATAAGAACTGGAGACCTAATTACGATGAGTCATACTGTGCTTGGTTCTCCAGAGATTTTTGAGATTCGTGTTGGTCTTGTTAAGACATACGGTGTTCAAAAGAAGTTCTCTGTAGCCGATGCAAACATCGTAGGTCAACTTAGCAATACGGTTCCGGCAGACGACAGCTACTCATTGGCTAGCATTGCAGGATTGTCTTCAGCTATTATAGAGACGTCAAATGGTGATGCCTACTACAGGCCAAGAAAGATGGTTGTAGCTAGTCTGTACCCAAGCACTGGAAATGTCACTACCACTACTTCTGAGATTTTTGTAGAGGACAATTCCATTAGTGACTTTAAAGTCTCAAACGTATCTGTGGTAGGTCGTCCTAACGCAGCAGCACCAACAGCTATCGAGGTTTACAGAAAGGCTAGCATTACGTACTCTGAGCCGTATGCAATCGATTCTTCGATTCTTACGCTGTCTTCGTTTAATACGTCGCTAGCAAACTTCAACGACTACGCCAACAAGTACGGAGCGATTAAGTACATCCACTCCAATGACGACTCACTATTCGTCCTTCAGGAGCGCAAAGCTTCAATCATCCCCGTAGGTAGAAATATGGTTGAGTACGCTGACGGAGGAGCAAGTCTTACGGTAAGCAATAACGTGCTTGGGGTACAGAATTTCTACGCTGGAGAATACGGTGTGAACGACAACCCTGAGTCTGCCATTGAGAGAGACGGTAGACTTTACTTCTGTGACGTTGTGTCCGGAAAGGTTCTTAGAATTGGTGGCGACGGAATCACTCCGATTAGCGACTACGGCGTTGGTTCATTCATAGCTAAGAACTTTAACGACATTGACCTGAGCACAACAGCACACAAGGTAGTGTCATACTACAATCCAGACAAGGATTACTATATGTTCTCTACCCTTCCACTGTCTGGCTCTGGCATATCTCTTACGATGTCTTTTGAGGTCACGTCTAACACGTGGATAAGCAAGCATTCCTTCTATGCTGAAGGAGGACTTCCTCTTGGTGGCAACCTTATGTCGTTCAAGAACGGAACGCTATACAAGCACTCAGATGATGCTACGTTTGGTGTCGTTTACGGCGCTAACTGTACTCCGTCATTCGCTGTTGTGGCTAACGAAAACGCTTCGATGGTTAAGACGTTTAAGTCTCTGTCTATTGAGTCTAATAAGCCCTTTGGCTTTTATGTGACCAATACAAGTCAGGAGACTAATCCTATTGCTCACACGGTACTTTCTGATTCTACTAGCTTCATCCTAAACAGTGGTGGTCAAGTCATTGGATATGGCAACCAACAGCTTAGAGAAGGAGTGTACTACTCTGAGATTCCTAGAGACAAAGAAGGGTACAACAATTCGATTACCGTAATTGGAGAGGTAGCATCAGTCAACGGAAACATTGCTACGTTTACCTCTAAAGTATCTGAGGTTCCATTTGAACTAAACAAAACTGTTCAGTCGTTTAATGGTTTGACCTGGAGTTCAGCTGGAATAAGCGTATCTAGTGTTGTTGATAGTAAGACTCTTGCCTTTGATGCGTCAGTTAACTCAGCATTTATCGGACAGACTTTTGGAGTAGACGGAAGCACTGACATCAATGGTAACCCAATCAGAGACCGTCATTGCGTAGTTCGGTTCTCTAACCCAACAACTGGTAAATTCGAACTGTTCGCAGTTAACATTAACTATAGCGAGTCTAAGTCACACTTTGCTTAATTTTGTATT
>CAYVBV010000135.1:0-4671 GCA_964449745.1 uncultured Polynucleobacter sp.
ACTCTTAGGCGCGCCAACCATGATGGGGAAGTTGAACCTATCTCAGTACAAATTGCGGGCGCAGATCCTCAAATGATGGCTGAAGCAGCGCTTTTGAATATTGAACGTGGCGCGCAAATTATTGACATCAATATGGGTTGCCCAGCCAAGAAAGTATGCAATGTCGCCTCTGGCTCTGCTCTATTAAAAGATGAACCCTTGGTTGGAAAAATTTTAGAAACCATTGTGACATCTGTTAAAAAAGATCACCCGCTAGTTCCTGTGACTTTAAAGATCAGAACTGGCTGGGATAGAGAACATAAAAACGCCATCAACATTGCGAAAATTGCAGTTAATAGTGGCATTGAAATGTTGACCATTCATGGCAGAACAAAGGCAGATCTATATCGTGGTGAAGCAGAGTACGAGACTATTGCAGCGGTGAAAGCAGCCATCAATATCCCAGTAGTTGCCAACGGCGACATCAACAGCCCCATCAAGGCAGCCCAAGTTCTCAAAGAAACTGGGGCTGATGCTTTGATGATTGGCCGTGCGGCACAAGGTCGACCTTGGATTTTTAGAGAAATCTTGCATTACTTAAAGACTGGTGAATTATTACAAGCCCCCAAAGTGGCTGAGATTCAAGAGATCATGAATCATCATTTATTGGATCACTACGAGTTTTATGGTGAGTACGTTGGCGTTCGCACTGCTCGTAAACACATTGGCTGGTATTGCAAAGGACTCAAAGGCTCCCATGTATTTCGCCAGCACTTGAATACAATAGAAGATTGTCAAAAACAACTGGAAGCTGTGAATCACTTCTTTGATTCATTAAAGCAAGACTCAGAACATTTAATCTATTTAGAAGCCGCTTGATATGCAACCCCCAGCACAGCACCCCGTCAGCCAAACCATTGAAAAACATCTAAAACGCTATTTAGATGATTTAGGAGACACAGCGCCTAGCAATGTCTACCAAATGGTTCTGAGAGTGATGGAAAAACCAGTACTTGAACTGATTATGAAGCACGCCGATCAAAACCAATCATTGGCTGCGAGTTATTTAGGCATCAATCGCAATACTTTGAGAAAAAAATTACTCGAGCATGGCCTGCTCTAACCCCATTTTTTATTTTTAATTAACCTGACCTTTAGAAAATTCTTATGATTCGCACAGCTCTTTTATCCGTTTCTGACAAATCTGGTGTTGTTCCTTTTGCAAAATCACTTCATGAGTGTGGCGTCAAACTCATTTCTACAGGTGGAACTGCTAAGTTGTTAGCTGAGAATGGATTACCTGTCATTGAAGTATCTGAAATCACTGGTTTTCCCGAAATGCTAGACGGTCGAGTGAAAACCTTACATCCTATGGTGCATGGTGGTTTATTGGCTCGCCGCGATTTACCAGAGCACATGGAGGCATTAAAGAAACACGGCATTGGTGCAATTGACATGTTGGTCATCAATCTTTATCCATTTCAAAAGACTGTTGCACAAGCCAACTGTTCTTTTGAAGATGCCATCGAGAACATCGATATTGGTGGCCCTGCAATGCTAAGAGCTGCCGCTAAAAATCACCAAGATGTGACGGTGTTGATTTCTCCAACTGATTACGATGCAGTTTTATCTGAGATGCGCACCAATAAAAATGAAGTTTCTTTTGCGACCAACTTCAAACTGGCAAAAAAAGTGTATGCACACACAGCCCAATATGATGGCGCAATTGCCAATTATTTATCCAGCTTAGGCGATGATCTAGAGCACACCACTCGCAGCACTTACCCACAAACACTTCACCTTGCTTTCGATAAAGTTCAAGAAATGCGTTATGGTGAGAACCCTCATCAAAGCGCTGCCTTCTACAAAGACACTCAAGCTGTTCCTGGTGCACTGGCCAATTACCGTCAATTACAAGGCAAGGAACTTTCCTATAACAATATCGCTGATGCAGATGCAGCTTGGGAATGTGTCAAAAGCTTTGGCAACACAGTCACTACTGGTCAACCAGCCTGCGTCATCATTAAACATGCCAATCCTTGTGGTGTAGCAGTGGCTTCATCCGCACTTGAGGCTTACCAGAAAGCGTTCAAAACAGACTCCACCTCAGCGTTTGGCGGCATCATCGCCTTTAATCGTCCTTGTGACGGCGCAACTGCAGAGGCAGTTTCAAAACAATTTGTTGAAGTTTTAATTGCACCAGCATTCACTGCAGAAGCGTTGGCAATTTTTGCTAGCAAACAAAATGTACGCTTACTTGAAATTGAGTTGGCTGAAACCATCAACCCCCAAGACATCAAACGTGTGGGCGGTGGTTTATTGGTGCAAAGTCCAGATGCAAAAAATGTGGCACCAAGCGAATTACGCGTGGTTACAAAACGTCAGCCTACCCAGAAAGAAATGGAAGATTTGATGTTTGCTTGGCGCGTTGCCAAGTATGTGAAATCGAATGCCATTGTTTTCTGTGGTGACGGCATGACGCTGGGCGTTGGTGCGGGTCAAATGAGTCGCATTGATTCAGCAAGAATTGCGAGTATCAAAGCCCAAAATGCTGGACTGACTCTTCAAAATTCAGCCGTTGCCAGTGATGCGTTCTTCCCATTTAGAGATGGTTTAGATGTGGTGGTCGATGCGGGTGCAACATGCGTTATTCAACCAGGAGGCAGCATGCGTGACGATGAAGTTGTAGCTGCTGCTGATGAACGTGGTGTTGCAATGGTTTATACCGGCACCCGTCACTTCCGTCACTAATCCTCATGAGAATTTTGGGCATTGACCCTGCTTTACGCGTCACTGGTTTTGGCGTGATTGAAGTTCAGGGTCAAAGTCTTCACTACATTGCCTCAGGAACAATTGAAACTGGCGGCACAGAGATTCCAGTTCCAAAGCGATTAGCAACACTCTATGCTGGAATCCAGGAAGTAGTAACGACTTACAAACCCGATGCAGCGTCAATGGAGCAAGTTTTTTTAAACGTGAATCCCCGCTCAACTTTGTTACTGGGTCAGGCACGTGGTGCGGCCATTGCTTCTTTAGTATCGGGAGGATTACCCATGGTGGAATTCAGTGCCCTAGAAGTTAAAAAAGCAATCGTGGGTTCTGGTCGAGCCAGTAAAAATCAAGTTCAAGAAATGGTGAAACGTTTACTCAAACTCAATAAAGTTGCGGGCACCGATGCGTCAGATGCTCTGGCTGTAGCCATTTGCGCTGCCCACCATCGAGAACTGAATGAACGATTACACCAATTTCAATAATCAGCTTAAGATGTCAACATGATTGGAAGAATACAAGGCACATTGATTGCCAATAATCCCCCAAGATTACTGATTGACTGTCATGGTGTTGGCTATGAGATTGATGTGCCAATGAGCACTTTGTATCAAATGCCAGGACTTGGTCAGCAGGTGACATTGCTCACCCACTTTGTCGTGCGTGAGGATGCGCAGCAATTATTTGGGTTTGCTCAAGAATCAGAACGTGAAGCTTTTCGTGCACTCATCAAGATCAGTGGTATCGGTGCAAGAACTGCGCTGTCACTCTTATCTGGGATGAGCGTTGAAGAGTTGTCACAAGCCGTTACCTTGCAAGAATCTGGTCGACTTACCAAAGTTCCTGGCATCGGCAAAAAGACAGCCGAGCGATTGCTCCTGGAGCTTAAGGGCAAATTAGGGGCGGATATTGGTGCGGGAGGTCAATCTCAAGCACCTGATAGTCAACTTGAAATTCTTCAGGCATTAACTGCATTGGGATACTCTGACAAGGAAGCTCAGTTGGCTCTTAAGCAAGTGCCTCAAGGCACATCGGTTTCAGACGGTATTCGCATGGCGCTTAAGGCTCTTTCAAAAGCTTAAATCTCTAGCTCAAATCGTAATAAACTACCTGCATGGCCATCAAAACTGACGACATCACTCCCTCATCGAACTCCTTTGAAGATCGCTTGGTCACCGCCTCCGCCAGCACAGATGACAATGCTCTGGAACGCGCTTTGCGTCCCAAACAATTAGAAGAGTATGTGGGTCAGAAAAAGGCCAGGGAACAGCTCGAGATATTTATTTCTGCTGCCAAAAATCGTCAAGAAGCCCTTGATCACGTTTTACTGTTTGGCCCTCCTGGTTTAGGTAAAACCACCTTGGCACACATCATTGCCAAAGAAATGGGCGTGAACTTAAGACAAACCAGCGGCCCCGTTCTAGATCGACCCGGTGATTTAGCGGCACTTTTAACGAACTTAGAAGCAAACGATGTTTTATTTATTGATGAAATTCATCGCTTATCTCCTGTGGTTGAAGAAATTCTTTATCCAGCACTAGAAGATTATGCGATTGACATCATGATTGGCGACGGCCCAGCTGCCAGAAGTGTCAAACTGGATTTAAAACCCTTTACCCTCATTGGCGCAACCACTCGGGCTGGCATGCTAACGAATCCTCTGAGAGATCGTTTTGGCATTGTGGCTCGCCTTGAGTTTTATACAGTTGATGAATTAGCCCTGATTGTGAAACGCTCTGCAAATCTACTCAATGCAAGCTTACATGACGGTGGTGCACTAGAAATTGCCAAACGCTCAAGAGGCACGCCACGTATTGCAAATCGCTTACTTAGAAGGGTGCGCGATTTTGCTGAAGTCAAAGGGAATGGTGAAATCACTCAATCTGTAGCAGATGCAGCTTTATCCATGTTGGATGTTGATGC
>CAYVBV010000136.1:0-2017 GCA_964449745.1 uncultured Polynucleobacter sp.
ATCCCATCACATCCATTACGCTTTACCTAGACTGGATGGATCGGCTCATCACGCTGGTGGTCCCTCCCAAAAGTTACACCTGGGAGACTGCCGAAGAGATCTGCAATGGGTTTGATAACTGCTTCTTGTTCCAACGCGAAGAGGACATGCTTGACACGTTCCTTGAGTTGATTGAAGATGCCGACATCTTGAGCGGGTGGAACTCAGAAGGTTTTGATATCCCTTATACTGTGATGCGAGTGAATCGTGTTCTCAGCAAAGACGATACGCGACGCTTCTGCTTGTGGGGCCAGTTTCCCAAGCAAAGGACCTTTGAACGCTTTGGTGCCGAGAACCTCACCTTTGACATCATCGGTCGGGTGCATATGGACTATATGCAACTGTATCGTAAATACACTTATGAAGAACGACACTCCTATAGTCTGGATGCCATTGGGGAATACGAAGTTGGAGAATCAAAAGTGGCCTATGAAGGAACTCTGGACCAACTCTACAACAAAGACTTCCCCAAGTTCATCGACTACAACCGACAAGACGTCATGCTCTTGGTCAAAATCGACAAGAAGCTCCGGTTCCTGGATCTAGCCAACGAACTCGCACACGACAACACCGTGCTACTGCCCACCACCATGGGCGCAGTGGCAGTCACAGAACAAGCCATCATCAACGAAGCACACCAACGCGGCATGGTAGTGCCCAATCGTCGCAGCCGTGACGACCAAGGTGAGACACAGGCCGCGGGTGCTTATGTGGCCTATCCCAAACGCGGCATACACGAATACATCGGCGCCATCGACTTGAACAGTCTGTATCCCAGTACCATCCGTGCGTTAAACATGGGTCCCGAGACCATCGTGGGACAACTCCGTCCCATCATGACGGATCGTTACATCAAGGACAAGATGGCTGCTGGCAGCAGTTTCGCAGACGCCTGGGAAAACATGTTCGGCAGTCTCGAATATCAAGCAGTCATGAACATGGAACCTGGCACCGAGATCACCATCGACTGGGAGGATGGTACCGTCGATGTGACATCTGCAGCCAATGTGTGGCGATTGGTGTTTGACAGCAACCAACCCTGGACCCTTAGCGCCAACGGCACTATCTTCAAATACGACAGCAAGGCCATCATCCCGGGCTTGCTGGAACGCTGGTACGCAGAACGCAAAGAACTACAGGCCAAGAAGAAAGATGCAGAAACCTCCGAGGACAAAGCGTTCTGGGACAAGCGTCAGTTGGTCAAGAAGATTAACTTGAACAGTTTGTACGGCGCCATCTTGAATCCGGGCTGTCGCTTTTTTGACCATCGCATCGGACAGTCAACTACATTAACAGGTCGTATCATCGCCAAGCACATGGACTCGTTCGTCAATGAGTGCATCACCGGCGAGTACGATCACGTGGGCAAGAGCGTGATCTACGGTGACACTGACTCTGTGTACTTCTCGGCTTGGCCCGCCATCAAAGACGATGTCGAGGCCGGGCGCATGGAATGGAACCGTGAGATCTGCGTGCAACTCTACGACACCATCGCTGACTCCGTCAACGACTCGTTCCCGGCTTTCATGGAACGTGCTTGCCATTGCCCCCGAGACATGGGCGCCATCATCAAGGCCGGTCGCGAACTGGTGGCATCCAAGGGCCTGTTCATCAAGAAGAAACGCTACGCTGTCTTGATCTATGATCTCGAAGGTGTGCGCCTAGACACACACGGCAAGCCCGGCAAGGTCAAGGCCATGGGCTTGGATCTCAAACGTTCAGACACTCCCAAGGTGGTACAAGAGTTCCTCAGCGAATTGCTGACCATGGTGCTAACAGGTTCTGGCAAGGAAGATGTCATTGAGAAAGTGCGCGACTTCAAGTTGGCATTCTCTGAACGGCCGGCCTGGGAAAAAGGCACACCCAAGCGTGTCAATAACTTGACAAAGTACACCAAGGAAGAAGAGCGACTAGGCAAAGCCAACATGCCGGGTCACGTGCGAGCAGGCATGAACTGGAACAATCTCAAACGCATGCA
>CAYVBV010000136.1:2117-4667 GCA_964449745.1 uncultured Polynucleobacter sp.
GCCGAGGATCTTCGTTATACTTACCGAGTCAATGGCATGGATTTCACCAAGGACCTGGGACTCAAAGGCAAATACTGTTACCATCCATTTAACACAATGACAATCGATCACAAGGGTGACTGTTATATGTGTGTTTGCCAAGCATGGCTCCCAGTGCCCGTTGGCAACATCATGGATTTTAAATCTATCAAAGAAATCGTCAAAACAGCCAAAGCCAGGGAAATACAAGCATCTATCGTCGACGGTACTTTCCGATACTGCGATCAAAAAACCTGTCACTTGCTGGCAAGGAACGAACTAGAAACCAAGATTGATCACAAACCCGACACCATTAACTGGATCGTGTTTGCAGTCGACGATAGTTGCAACCTTCAGTGCCCTAGTTGCCGCACTGATCTCATCTTCCACAAAGAAGGTGAAAAGTTTGAGTTCCGTAAAAAGATGATGAAGCACATCGCCAAGTTGATCAACAACCACGATCACTACATACGATTTACTCTCAGCGGAGATGGAGATCCATTTGCCAGCCACATTTATCGTACCCTGCTCAAGAATCTCAGACTGACCAAGCAGCAACAAGTAGAAATAGAAATGGTCACCAATGGTATCTTGGTCAAACGCTATTGGAAAGAAATGCCTGGCGTACATGAAAATGTTTACAGATTCAAAATCAGTTTCGATGCTGGCACACCTGAAGTCTACAAGATCACTCGTCGAGGTGGAAGTTGGAAGAAACTCATCGACAGTACGCGATACCTAGTAGAATGGAAAAAACAGACCAAATCAAAAATGCAGATCGTGGCCAACTATGTAGTACAGAACGAGAACTATCGTGACATCGTCACTTTTGTAAAATTAATGAAGGAGATAGGTGTAGACCAAATCAGTTTCCAGAAAGTCACTGATTGGGGCAAATACTATGTCAATGGTGTCAACTTCTTCCAGCAGCATGCTGTTTGGATGGAAAGCCATCCCAACTTCAATGAATTGTGCCAAATACTGCAAGACCCAGAACTCTACGATCCTCGCATAGAGTTGACCAATCTCAGTCACCTAGGACAAAAACATCCAGACCGCCCTGACTCCACGACTAAATAGGAGTATCGACTATCGTTGTGAGCGAAAAACGTGAAACTATCAGAATTAGTACTTTTGAAAAAAAGGTTACTGGAGGAAATAGACATCAGTGAAGCTGAAGACAGCATCTCTGAACTCCTTCACGACATTTCTGCTATCGAAAACAGCGACATCGATCTAGATGTAGAAATCAAAGATTTTTTCAACGAAACCAACGAGTTCTATCGAGATATAAAATCTCGCCTTGGCATTCCGCTGACTCGCATGAAGTCAGTGATCGCAAACATAGATCAGCAAATCGAATACCTCACAAAAAACTACATGGCGCGAGGTTATATGATCAACGGATTCTTTGCTACCAACACATCTGATGTGACCACGGAAAGATACGATCGTATATTGACCATGCGTGACGAGACCAAAAAAGAAATCAAGTCTCGCATTGACTTGTATGCTGACTGGCATTATCCAGGACTTGAAATCGGCCCCGGCGATGGCATATGGACCGAACATCTGGTTGCTTGCGATCCTTTGTATGTGGTCGACATCCAAAAAGAATTCTTGGAAAACACATCTAACAAATTCCCCGAAGCCTATCAACGACGCTTGCGTACCTACTGGATAGATCGATTTCGCACCAACGAATATGATCTGTCAGCATTGCCCGAGGGTCAAGTTGGCTTTGTATTTGCCTGGAACGTGTTCAACTACTTTCCCTTAGAGAACCTCAAACAGTATCTATTAGAGATCTATCGAGTCATGAGACCCGGTGGAGTCATGATGTTCAGTTACAACAACGGCGAGAATCCCGTGTGTATTGAATATGTGGAAATTGGCTGGATGAGTTATATGCCAAAAACTCTGTTAGTCAATCTGTGCCGTGATGCGATCGGGTTCGATATTATCGAAACCTTTGACCGCGAGGACAACATTCATTGGATCGAAGTTCGCAAACCCGGCAAACTATCAACAGTAAAATCACATCAGGTTTTAGGTAAAATCTCTGACTTAGATTCTAGACCTCCACTTGACGCAGCCTAAATAAAGTCGTATAATTTCAAAAGAACCACTCTTTTCTAAGGACAACTCAATGAAAGACTTTTTACAGGACATCGTCCAACACACTCATGGCCTCGGTACAATCGAACTAGTCAAGATCACTGGCGACTCTGCTGGCACCAAAATCAATGCCATTGCCGAAGATCGCTCTGTGATTCTTGAGGCGCAATTCAAACAGCCAGTGGCTGAATTCGTGGGTACGTTTGGTATGCCCAACTTGGCCAAACTCAATACCATCCTTAACATCCCCGAATACAAAGAAGAAGCCAATATCTCTGTGACTCGCCAAGATCGCAACGGCGAAAAGGTTCCAGTTGGCATCCACTTCGAGAACAAAGCCGGTGACTTCAAGAACGACTATCGCTTTATGACTGCCGAGATCGTCAATGAGAAACTCAAGGCTGTCAAGTTCAA
>CAYVBV010000137.1:0-4606 GCA_964449745.1 uncultured Polynucleobacter sp.
CTTGGGACAAACAAGATGCTAAAATGTTGTACGGTATTGGCAAATACGGTTCAGATAGTTATGAGATCTTTTTCAAACACAACTACACCGTTGAGCCCACTGACAAAGAACTCAAGAGATATTTGGATGAAGAAATATCACATACATGACATCGGCGGTGAAGTAGTCAAGGACAATGAAGTCTATGTGCTCCGAGACAACCACGATCTCAATAATCTTGTGTTGAGTTCTACTCGGTTGTATCGGGGACAACAGACTCGTGGTCATAGGCACGAGGGTCAGGAAGAAGTTTACTTTTTTGTACAGGGTCGTGGACACATGATTGTAGGCAACGAAACTGATGAGCCGTTTGCAGTAGGTCCCGGCGATGTGGTCATGATCCCCGACGGTGCGTTCCATCGCGTGATCAACGACGGTGACAGTCATATGTTGTTCAATTGTGTGTTCCAAGGCAAAAGGAATCATTAATGGAAAAGATTACATACACAGAAATATTTTACAGTCTACAAGGCGAAGGCAAATGGGCCGGAGTCTCCAGCGTGTTCTTCCGCACGTATGGTTGCAACTTCCGTTGCCGTAAGTTTGGTCGCACCGATGACTTTGAAGGACACAACCCCGAGGTAGTGGAGATCATCCGCGACATCGACAAGTACAAGACCTTCGGGGACTTGCCATTGGTGAGCACTGGCTGTGACAGTTACGCCAGCATCTATCCCGAGTTCAAGCGTTTCAATCACCAAGACGACGTTGGCACAATCGCTGACAAGATACACGAACTCATTCCCGGTAACCGCTGGAGCCACGATGTCATTGGCGACGATGTACACTTGGTGATCACAGGTGGCGAGCCCTTGCTGGGCTATCAACAACTGTATCCCGAATTGATTGAAAACTGCCGAGACCGTGGTCTACGGAATCTCACATTTGAGACCAACGGAAGCCAGGCCCTGTATCCTGAAGTGGAAGAATATCTCTTCGAAAACTTCACACGCCACGGCCGAGACTACGACAAGTTGACTTTCTCGGTGAGCCCCAAATTGCCTTGCTCAGGTGAAAAGTGGGAGTCAGCCATCAATCCCAAGATCGTCAAGAGTTACGAAATGGTGGGATTCACTTATCTCAAGTTCGTTGTGGCCACACGCGAAGACGTCGAACATGCTGATCGTGCTGTTGCAGAATTCCGTGAAGCCGGCTTTGGTGGTCCAGTTTACTTGATGCCCTTGGGCGGATTGCCCAGTGTCTACAATCTTAACACACAGGAAGTGGCCAAGTTGGCCATGGAACGCGGATGGCGTTATAGTCCACGTCTACAAGTCGATATCTGGCGCAACGCCTGGGGCACTTGATTGCCAATACCGTTCATGGACCTACACAACTACGATCCCTTTGACGACCGTGCCGACTTCCGATATGTGTGGTGTTGGTGGCCACGCCGTTGCTACATGTCTCGCAAATGGTTGTTTTGCGAATTGGCTGTACGCGGGCGCTGGATCATCACAGGTCCCGGAGAACCAGTGATCGAGGATCGTTGGTATCACCGACACGAAGCATTGATAAAGATAATGAGAGGATCCCACTATGGGTTTATTCGATAGATTCAAGAAAAAGCCAGTCAAGACCACAGAGGAAAAACCCAAAGCCAAAAAGTCTGCCAAAGACATTGCCACCGAAAAAGGCGAGCCTTATATCTCTGTGGTGACCGTGGAACTTGACCCCGAAAACATCGGCAACGGTGCATTTGAACTAGACTGGAACGACAAGTTTATCACCAATTTGGTAAGAGCCGGATACAAAGGCAAGGATGATGCGGCTTTGGTAGATCAATGGTTCCAGGATGTGTGCCGAAATGTGATCCAAGAAAACTTTGAACAATGGGAAGCCAATTACGCTACCCAACGCAGGATCGATCGAGAAGATCTCGGAGGGGGCAAGAGTTCGGTTTCCTAATTTCGGTAAACCACTTTCTTGCTCTTTAATATCAATATATGCTATTATTACTCCATGAGATATCTGATCGTAGACACCGCTAATACCTTCTTCCGCGCACGTCACGCGGCCCATAGACAAACCGATACCTGGGATCGCTTGGGCTTCGCTGTGCATGTCACTCTGAGTAGCGTGGCCAAAGCATGGCGCGAACAAAATGCCGATCATGTGGTATTCTGCCTAGAAGGACGTTCGTGGCGCAAGGACTTCTACGAACCCTACAAGAAAAATCGTGCTGTGGCCCGTGCCGCACTCACTGAAGCCGAGCAAGAAGAAGATCGCTTGTTCTGGGAATCCTTTGATGAACTCAAGACCTTCTTGTATGAGAAGACCAACTGCACAGTACTACGCCATCCCGAACTCGAAGCCGATGACTTGATCGCAGGCTGGATACAAAGCCACCCCGACGATCATCACACCATTGTCTCCAGCGACACTGACTTCCATCAACTGTTGTCGGCCAATGTCAATCAGTACAACGGTATCGCCGACGAGTTGCACACCATCGAAGGCATCTTTGACAAGAAGGGCAAGCCCGTCATTGACAAAAAGACCAAGGAGCCCAAAAAGATTCCTGACCCAAAATGGATCTTGTTTGAAAAGTGCATGCGCGGTGATCCCACTGACAATGTGTTCTCGGCCTATCCCGGTGTGCGCACCAAAGGCAGCAAGAACAAAGTGGGCTTGTTGGAGGCCTATGAGGATCGTGGCAAGAAAGGTTTCAACTGGAACAATCTCATGCTACAACGCTGGATGGATCACAACGGCGTCGAGCACCGTGTGTTAGATGACTACGAGCGCAATCGTACTCTAGTGGATCTCACGGCACAGCCCGATGACATCAAAGTCAAGATTGCCGAGACCATCGCAGAAAACTCTGTGAACAAAGACGTCAGCCAAATTGGTACCAAGTTTCTCAAGTTCTGCGGCAAGTACGAACTCAATCGTATTTCTGACAATGTGCAACAATATGTAGACTTTATGTCTGCGGCCTATAAGGGATAACAAGGACTCACTGACATGAGTACCAAGGACAAAACTATGATCGCTACCCCCGTAGTCAAAAACAAATTCTGGATCGTTGAAAGAGCCGGTCAAAAGATCGCTACCATACAAGCCATTGACGAAGGCGGATTCGTGTATGTGGCTGGAGAGTCCCGGCAAAAATTTGCCTCCATCAAGGCCATCAAAGACCACTATAACATCTCAATTTCGTTTAAAAAGAAAGAAACAGAGGCCAAGAAACCCAGTGCTCGATACAGTATCTATGGTTTTCCTGCTGACAGCAAACCGCACTCAGAAGTGTTCAATGTACAAAAGAAACTGCCTATCTACTCCAAGAACGATCGTAGCAAAAGTTTTTACTGTGCTGGATACTATCTGATAAAGTTCAATAACCAATGGATCAAAGAGTTCTGCCCCAAACTCATCACCTTGAATCGATATCCGTTCATTGGACCTTGGGCCACAGCCGAAGAACAAGAACTTGCATTCCAGGAAAAGAAAAATGATTGAGCCGACCACTTACGTCAAGAACTTCAACGATCGTGTCAAGGTCATGAATCAGACTCAAGCACGAGACCTCACCATGACTGCACAAGATGCCAGAAATCTCCATGCTGATATCTTCTCATTGCTGGCACTTAACAATGCCTTAGTTGCACAACTTCAGGTAAAGGTTGAGGAAGAGACCGTGAAGGTAGAATTAGATGGTGGTAAGTTTTAAACTGCGCCGTTATTGGAGATAAATAAAAGGCAAGGATGAATCGAAGAAATGTCTAGACCTAAACCGACAGTGTTGATCGAACACGTCAACAAAACAACTTACAAAAGCGACCAGGTGTTGAGCAGTGAGGGTATCTGGGCGGTTTTCTACGACAATAGTCCCATCAATCTCAAGTCGCACAATATCTTGGTTTCCTACCCAGGTCCCAAGTACAAGAAGGTGTCCTTCTCCAATCCTGGCCATGCCATCAACTTGGCCAAGAAACTCAACACCCTGTTCAAGACCGATAAATTCACAGTGGTCTTGCTCAAAGCCGGTGACCAAATCTACCCCTAAGCATTTCACCCAGCCGCAACTTACTAAGATATTCTGGGAGATGGCGGGTTCAACAGGAACCCAACGAGAACTACGTCTCCGCATTTGGTCAAACCCCACAGACCCCAATAGCCTAAGTCTTACCATGGAAGGTTACACTTTCCTGGCCCGGACACTCGGGCTCAAACACTACGCCTACGAACTCACTGAGCCACTCAGCAACGGCAACATCTTGCAACTGGAACGACACTTTCCCAGCGTGTACTTCCTGTTCGGTAAGCGCAAGAAGATCCTGGTATTCGAAGAAAAAGAAGCCACCATGCTGAGTCTCTATGGCGGCGACTTGAAACAATACCTAGACAGCCTTAGTCAATAAAAAACGGGCCGAAGCCCGTTTTTGTTTTCTAACCCATATAATATATCGGTTCGTCTGCCCTTTTACTTGGCTGCTTTTTTGGCAGCAGGTTTCTTGGCAGTGGTAGCCTTCTTGACAGCAGCCTTGGTCTTGGCACCGGCCTTGGTCACTGTTTTCTTCACAGCGGTCTTGGCTTTGGTGGCAGCGGCTTTGACATCTTGCAC
>CAYVBV010000138.1:0-4603 GCA_964449745.1 uncultured Polynucleobacter sp.
TTTCTTGTTGACGTGTTGACATGTTTCTCTCCCTGTTAATAACAAAAAATGGTGTTCATAAGACAGATTTAAATTCATCTTTGTGTCTTATGTCTTATATAAGAGTGTATGTATAACAATAGAAGATTGCAAGCATTACTTTGCCTAGGACAGAAATAAAATAAGCCATTAGAAACAATGGCTTATTTATTATATTTCGTATTGTGGAATACTAATTCATCAGTTGCAACGCATTGCAACAATTGCAAAAATAACTTAAATGAGTGGGCGATCTGCCACCAAGATGCCATCTTCATCGGCATAAATCATGTCGCCCGGCTTGATCGTCGTACCAGCAAAATCAATCACCAAATCCCTTTCCCCCACATTGCGCTTAACACTTTTTTGGGGGTGAGCCGCCAAAGCACGGATGCCAACCTTCGATTCGGATAATTCACGCGTATCACGAACACATCCATTGACCAAAATACCAGCCCAAGCATTCTTTTCCGCCAATACACCTAAATTACCACCTACCAAGGCGCACCTTAAAGAGCCTCCGCCATCAATCACCAGCACTCGACCTTGACCAGGCTCATCCAATAAAGTTCGAACCCAAGTGTTGTCTTCAAAAACTTTTAAGGTGACAGCCGGGCCTTGAAACTTCATCACACCACCATAGGATTGAAATAGAGGTGCACATACCCTCAAGACACCTTGAGTGATTAAATTTTCATTGGCATCACAAATATCTGTTGTTGCAAAAGTCATGAACCCGCTCCCACTGCTTACGCATTTTTTAATTGAACTGAACGATTATTTTCGCCTACACGGTAGGCTGTGAGCAAGGCACACATCAAAAATCCTGCAATCAAAATAAAAACTCCTGGCACCATATGCCAGTCCATGAGTAAACCAAACAATAAAGGACCAATCGCTAGACCAGAATCCAAGCCAGAATAAACCGTTCCAAAAACACGCCCTGAAGATTCTTTTGGTGTGGCAGATCGAATCATCAGATCCCTAGAAGGACCAGCAAGGCCAACACAAAACCCCATGATGGTGAATAAAGTCATCATGGCCGATCCTGAAACCAAGGTCATGGCAATCAAAACAGAAATTGAACTGCCCAAAATAAACCCTGCAGCAATCACACGCTCAGGATAGCGAGCCCGAGTGGCAATAAATCCCCCAATAAACATACCACCCGCACTGGCAAACATATAGGAAGAATACGCTGTAGTGGTGAGCGCAATGGGGAGGTCATAGAGTATTTGCATGGCTGTGGGCGCAAAACTTTGCACGCCACTCAAAGCCAAGGCACTTAAAAAGAAAAATCCCCAACACATCCACACCATGGGTAACTTTAAAAAATCAAAAGACAAGGCAGAACCATTTTTTCTGGCCACATCCTCATGATCTCTTTCAGCTTGAGTGCCCATCAACACATGACGACGCCAATAAAGAATGCTTAACATCACACAGGCAATAAAAGAAGCCACCAATAAGGCATGACGCCATCCGGAAACCGTAGTGACAGCCACCAACACTGCAGGAGAAATGGCCCACCCTAAAGCACCTGATACGCCATGCATCGAGTAGGCATGAGCCACCCTGCTTGCTGAAACCCGCCGATTAATTAATGTGTAATCCGCTGGATGAAATACTCCATTACCAAGACCAGCCAGACAAGCCCCAACAAGAAGCGCCCAGTAACCATTCGAAAACGCCAGCACGATCGCAGAAATGGCCAGCATCGCAACACCAAAAAATAAAACCTTCAGCGGGCCTGAGTGATCAACCCAAAATCCTGCAGCAGCTTGCATGATGGTTGAGACAATAAAGAACATGGTCATTAAAAAGCCCAGTTCGGCATAACTTAGACCAAACTCAACTTTCAACCATGGAAATAATGGCGCAAGAATTAAGTGATAAAAATGAGAGGTGCCATGGGCCACACTGACGAGACCAATAACCTCCGCGTCTTTGCGAATTGTCATTGGAGGATATTACTACGACTCCTCATGACTTGCCAGGACGGCCTGAGCCTAAAAGATGAAACCTAGGTACATCCTGAACCAAGCCATGTATTGACTCGGCTCAGGATCTAGGCATTACAAATGATGAGTGATTAATGCACCACGCGATCAAATGAAAAGTTTCCGTTTTTATCGACGTCCACCGGAACAATGTCTTTGGGACCAAACTTACCCTCAAGAATCAGTCTAGCCACTGGGTTCTCAATGTGCTGCTGAATTGCACGCTTTAAGGGTCTCGCACCAAAGACAGGGTCATAACCCGCTTCAGAAACTCTTGCTAAAGCCGCATCACTCACTTCAAGCAACATATCCATCTTGGCCAAACGCTCAGTCAGACGTTGCAACTGAATTTTTGCAATGGCAGCAATATTCTTTTGATCTAAGCCGTGGAAGACCACAACTTCATCAATGCGATTCAAAAACTCAGGGCGGAAATGCTCTTTGACATCAACCATCACAGCCTCTTTAATCTTATCTTGTGCCTGCCCGCTCATCGATTGGATCATGTGAGACCCCAAATTGCTGGTCATCACAATCACCGTATTTTTAAAATCAACGGTGCGACCTTGACCATCAGTCATGCGACCATCATCAAGAACTTGCAAGAGGACGTTAAAGACATCTGGATGTGCTTTTTCAACCTCGTCTAACAAAATCACGCTATAAGGTTTACGACGCACCAACTCAGTGAGGTATCCACCCTCTTCGTAACCCACATATCCTGGGGGCGCTCCAATTAAACGCGCCACACTGTGCTTTTCCATGAACTCACTCATGTCCACACGAATCAAGTGCTCTTCACTGTCAAATAAGAATTCAGCCAAAGCTTTGCATAGCTCGGTTTTGCCCACTCCTGTAGGGCCCAAGAATAAGAATGAGCCATAAGGCTTGCCTTCATCTGACAATCCTGCTCGAGAGCGACGAATGGCATCAGAGACTGCCACAATGGCTTCATCTTGCCCAATCACACGATGATGCAAGTAGTCTTCCATTTTTAATAATTTATCGCGCTCGCCCTGCATCATTTTGGATACAGGAATACCTGTGGCACGAGACACCACCTCAGCGATTTCTTCTGAGCCCACATGAGTGCGCAATAATTTATTTTTATTGGCGCCTCCCTTTGCTTCAGCTGCAGCAGCCGTCTTTAATTTACCCTCTAGCTCAGGTAATTTGCCATATTGCAACTCAGCCACTTTTTCTAATTTTCCATCGCGCTGCAGTTTGGTGATTTCAGATTTCACCTTATCAATTTCTTCTTTAATGGAAGCAGTGCCTTGTGCAGCCCCTTTTTCTGCCTTCCAAACTTCTTCTAAATCAGCATATTCCTTACCCAAGCGCTTGATCTCTTCTTCAATCATGTTGAAACGTTTTTGCGATGCTTCATCTTTTTCTTTTTTCACAGCTTCGCGTTCAATTTTCAATTGAATCAAACGACGGTCTAATTTATCCATGACCTCAGGTTTTGAATCAATTTCCATGCGAATACGGGAAGCAGCTTCATCAATCAAATCAATGGCTTTATCAGGTAGGAAACGATCTGTGATGTAACGATGTGACAATTCAGCCGCAGCCACAATCGCTGGATCCGTGATCTCAACACCATGGTGCAACTCATATCTCTCTTGTAAACCACGCAAAATGGCAATCGTATCTTCAACGCTGGGCTCACCCACCATCACCTTCTGAAAGCGACGCTCTAGGGCAGCATCTTTTTCAATGTACTGACGATATTCATCTAAGGTGGTCGCACCAATGCAATGCAGTTCGCCTCGGGCCAAAGCGGGCTTGAGCATATTACCGGCATCCATCGCACCATCCGCTTTACCAGCACCTACCATCGTATGAATTTCATCGATAAATACAATGGTTTGACCTTCATCTTTAGCCACATCTGTGAGAACCGCTTTTAAACGCTCCTCAAACTCTCCTCGGTATTTGGCACCCGCCAACAGCAAGGCCATATCTAATACCAACACTCTTTTATTTTTTAGAGTTTCTGGGACTTCACCGTCAACGATTCGCTGAGCTAAACCTTCAACAATGGCGGTCTTACCCACACCAGGCTCACCAATCAAGACAGGGTTATTTTTGGTTCGACGCTGCAAAATCTGAATGGCTCGACGAATTTCATCATCACGACCGATCACGGGATCTAATTTACCCAAACGCGCACGCTCAGTTAAATCCAAAGTATATTTTTTTAACGCTTCACGTTGATTTTCAGCATCAGCACTATTCACAGACTCTCCTCCTCGTACAACATCAATTGCAGCTTCTAAGGCTTTACGGGTTAAACCATTTTCGCGGGCAGCTTTGCCTAATGGACCCTTATCGTCAGCAATCACCAATAAAAAAAGTTCGCCAGCAATAAATTGATCGCCGCGCTTGTTAGCCTCTTTTTCGGTGAGATTAAGCCAGCCCGATAAATCACGACCAACCTGCACTTCACCATTAGTCCCCTGCACTTCAGGAAAACCATCAATCATTTTTTGAGTCGCTTTTTCTAATCCGGCAATATTGACTCCAGCACGGGTTAATAAGCTGCGCGCTGCACCATCTCGCTCATGCAACATGGCCATGAG
>CAYVBV010000139.1:0-4596 GCA_964449745.1 uncultured Polynucleobacter sp.
ATCGTATCCTACAAATACTTTCATTCTTCTCTCCGTTCTATATCTGATTCTTCTAGTATATCTCCAAACCATGTTTCGATAATCTTAACAGGCTTGTCTGTGTTATTATATGGACGATGCCATACTAACTTGCCTATATCATAACTTTGCTGCGGGTGTACATCACTAGTTTGTTTTATGTTATTCCAGTCACTATCAATAGTAACAGTGCCTTGTACCACATGCCAATGTTCTGATCTATGATAATGTCGTTGATCTGACAAACTCTTTCCTGGCATTATCGTAAGTTCTTTTACTGCCCACCCTGGTCCTGTGTCTAACACTCTGTAAAATCCCCAAGGACGTTCTGTCTTAGGAGACTTCCAATCGCTTAGTATCCAACTGCTTGAATTCTTTTTATCGTTTCCGCCTATACCAAATAGAAATGCTATCTTACCTTCTTCGATAAGTTCCTTTGCAAACTCTACTTCTGGTGTGGTACCTTTTTGTCGATCTCCGCCGTTAGCAAATATTACATTTGCTTCTGGCTTTGCTTCGAAAACGTAGCGTATAGCATTTACAGCATGATTGTCACTGTCATCAAATGCAAATACATTATCTACACAAGACAATGCTTTTATAATACTACTGCGTTCAGACCATGGCATAAACGGTCTGCCTTTTTTACGAGTTAACCATTCATCTGAATTAACACCTACCCATAGTTCTTTTCCGTGTCGAGCTGCTGCTTCAAAATATGCTATATGACCTGAGTGAAGAGGATCGAACCCCCCTGTAACAATTACTATGTCCATACTAATAATTATCAGTAATATTATAGTTTATTAATTAATCTGATTGTTCCAATAATCTTGTTTATTTTTAAATTTTATTAATTCTTTTCTTGGGCCTTTGCCTGTCCAAACAATTGATTTAGGTAAAATCATATCATAATCAGAATATTTTAAATCCATTTTATCAAAAATGCCTTGTTTAAATAATTCGTCTAATGCACGTTGATCATCAAACCATTGTAATCTTTTACCTGATAATAGTTGTCTTAACATATGTCTACTATGCTTATTTGCTTTGAATCCTACTGCACTTGCTAAGGGACCTTTTTTCATATTCTTTCGATGTGTAATCCAGCAGTTACTAAAGTCATTTTCAAATTGAGTTTTTGTAATTGATCTTACAAAGATACTATCAGCGTCTAACGATAGTACATTAGCATCTAATGGTAATACGCCAGCAAGAATAATAAATCTATGATTACTCCAATAATCCTTTTCTTTACCTTTATATTCTAACGGTGTTTCGCTATAAGTAATCTTTACATTATTTTTAAGGCACCAACTAAAGTCTGCACTCTGCATATCGTACACATGTACATGATAATTTAGAAACGGAGCATGATACTTTGCACTTTTAATAAGAGGTATTATGTGTTCTTGAAAGTATTTTGTATCTCCAGATGTGTAAAGATAGTTAGAGTGAGGCATCTTCCATACCTGCTACTCGTAGTTTAACTACGTTTGTAATCTGCCATTGCTTTTGATCAAGTGCCTTTAGCACACCTAACCATTTGTTACGCATAAGAGCAAACTCGTTGATAATCTTTTCATAATCAACAACGTCTGCCTCGCCGTCGACATATTTTTCTACGTCACGACTAGACAGCGCCCGTTGATAGTTTTCTAGATATTTCTTAAAGAAAGAACTGCGTAGTCTACGTAGTTCAATATTTAAGTAGTTTAGAATTGCTTCTAGTTCTTGTAACTGATTAAAACGATGTTCAACTATACCAGGCATTTCAGACGCTGCACGTTCTATATTACCTTTTAGTTTTACTTCTAATTTTGCGTCTACAAGTTCTGTTTCAAAATATTGTATAGCAGCAGGGATCTGGTTAATATCCCTGCTAACTGCACTATACCAGCCCATCTAGTCTTCCCATTCGTTTAGGTCGTCATCTTCATCGTCTTCATCTGCTAAGTAGTATTGAATTGCTGCATCAAGACTTGACTCAACACCTAAACAATCTTTAAGTGTTATATCATCTACTCCATAGTCAGCAAGAAGATCTACGTACTTTTCGGCGGCTAGTTCGATTTGTTTCTTGTCTAAATATTCTTTAAACAAAGACCAAATATCTGCTATTTGTTCTTCATTCATTTTCGAGTTGCTCCTCATTTATACAGACTCCTCCTCACTTCCATCAATAAGGTCTGCGTCTGCTGTGTCGTTATTTAGCACAGGAGCAAGTTTTTCTGCGTATTGGTTCATAATCATATCAAGCTTGGCGCCAGTCCATGCCTTTCTATAATCAAGATGTTCTTCACCATTTACGTCAATATATTTTAAGCGATTGCCTTGTTTTTCTAGCAAGCCTTTTGCTTCAAACAATTCTACTAGTCCACTATAAGGATTCATACCTGTTTCGTATGGAATCTTTACTTGTACACCCTCAAAAGGTTTTGCATAACGAGTCTTCATAACTTTACAGCCTGCACGTATACCACGTACTTCTGAAATTTTGTTACCAGCCTCGTCTTCTTTTAGTTTCATCTTTTTCATTGCTACAACAATTGAAGATGCATAGATAAAGCCTTGTCCACCACTGATCTTGTCATCTGGATCGAACATATCCTGTGATGCATACGTGTGGTTAGTACACACTAAACCTACATTATAACTACCGATCATGTTAACAGTGTTACGAACAAGTGCGGTCAATTGCTTTGGCTTACGCCCCATATCGCCTTTCATATCACCTTTGTTAAACTGATCAATATCAGTAGGTGTTAATAACATACCTAACGAGTCAACTACAAACAATACTTTAGGACGATCTGCTTCATCCATAGATTTATAGTCTGCCATAAATGTTGAAATAGTTTTTGCTACATCATCAATCATAGACATGTTAAGTTTTAATAATTTATCTTCGCTACAATCAACGCCTAGTGCTTCTAGCCAAGTTTGGTCTAGTGCATTTTCACTATCGATTAATACAACAAAGATGCCTTGTTCTTGTGCATGTTTTACAATATTACCTGCACAAAAGTAAGATTTACCTGCGCCTGATTCGCCTGCAAATACAGTTACCTTACCGAGCGGAACACCCTTGTGAAAGTCGCCGCTAATAAGATAGTTCAGTGCATATGAGCCTGTGCTAATCCAATCAGTTGGATCATTAAAGCCTGTACTCATGCCTGATATGCTTTTTGTTAAGTCCTTACGAAACTTACTAACATCAAATGATTTAGCCATAGTTACTCCTTATTAAGCCAAAGTGTAGGGGATTTCTCCCCCACATGATTTTATGATTGAGATTGTCTTGCACGAATCATTGCAAGAATGTCTTGTGCTCCGCCTGCAGGTTCGGCTGCTGCTGGTGCTGCTTCTGCTGCTGCTTCTTCAGTTGACTTAAAAGGAATGTCATCCATGCGTGGATCTGCTGCTGGAGCAGGGGCTGGCGCACTTTGACTTGTAGCAGTTGCTTGTGGTGATGCTGCTTGCATTGGATCACCTGTACGTGCTTGCATACCTGCAGGACGGAAGAAGTTACTCCAACGATCTGCATCATATGCTTCACCGTCTACGGACGCCTCAAACATTTCTTGCATTACTTTTAATGCATTTGCATCTGGTTTTTTAGGAAGAAAATCGTTAAGATTAAACAGTCCATGTGTATTAACAGCCTGCATTTCAGCATCGCCTAATGGACGCTCTCTACGTGCCCATGTGCTTGTGCCGTAGTCTGCATAACCACCTTTTGATGTTTTGTTAAGGCGGAAGTCTACACCAGCAGTATAATCTGTTGGTAGTTCTTCCATGTCAGGATCCATAAGAGCTTGTTTAATAATTTGAAAAATTTGAGGACCGATAATAAAACGTCTAATTGGATTCTCAGGAGTAGTGTCCTCTGTTAGTGGATTATCAGTTACAAATCCTTGGAAGATATAAGAACGTTTCTTCCAATATTTACGACCCATATCTTCTAATGATGGATCTTTAAACCAACCACGTACTTCCTGTAGAATTGGACAGGAATCGCCGTACATTTCCATACACGGAACTTGTACTTGTACCGGACGTGAATCTGTCTCTCCTTTAATACCTTGGAACGGAAGTTTAATTACTAAACGTTCTTTCCAAAAGAAAGTGTTGTCAGCATCGCCATCAGGAAGGAAACGGAAAGTACAACTTTCGCCTTCTTTAATATTCCAAAATGGGTAAACGCTGTTATCACCGCCGCTGCTTGCTGTATTACCGCCTGTGCGTGATTCTTGTTCTTTGAGCTTTGCTCTAATTTCTGCTAATGATGCCATAGTTGTGCCTCCTATAATGTTGCCTATGTCTTTGTTTAAGTCGTGTGCCTAAATGTGCAGCACTATTACATACTACACGATATTATTTATCTTGTCAAGCATAAAATGCTTTGTTATTGGATTTATCTTAGTCCAGCTAACTCGCGTACTCTGTCGTACTCATCGTTGTCTGTTTTCATTTGCTGTGGTTGATTACGCATTTCATATTCTTCGAACTTTGCTGACACTTGCTCAATGAATGACTTAGCAGGATTAATAAACTCTTCGCCGTAATCTTTTTCTA
>CAYVBV010000140.1:0-4586 GCA_964449745.1 uncultured Polynucleobacter sp.
ATCAAAGAGGTAAAAGACCTCCACTCCCCTAAAGACTATGTAATTAAGAACATAGGTACTATACAGATATGCTCTGTATGTAGGGATGATAAGGGGAATGTATTTGTAGCATACCCTTGCGAAACTGCAAGATTACTTCATCCATAGCACTTGTGTCAAGTGTAGGGGGATGAATTTGCTCTTGTCGGAGCCTTACTGTATAATAGTGGTATGAGTTTTACAGACAAAAAAGCACAATTACAACAGAAGCAAATGCTCAAAATGGCGGACGACAATATTGACCTACGCCGACAAGTCGCCGAACTTAAAGCACAAATCGAAAGCGTATTGTCTTTGCATAAAGAAATCAATGGTCCGTATGACGATAGTGCTTGTGAGCATTGCACCATAGATGAGAATATATATTACAACTACCCCTGCCCTACCATACAGGCATTAATTAAACCAGGGTATTGTATTCACGATGTGCGAATGGGATGTGAAGAATGTTGGAAATGAGAGACCCCTATATGGATAAGATTATTGAATCCATTATTGCTACAGTTAGATTTGGCAACCCGAAGCATTTGAGAAATGACCTTAATGCTATACTAGAGTTATATTTAGAACACTACAACGAAACGGAAAAATAATGACAAATAAAATGTTATGGCAAATGCCATATAAAGAAGGTGCTTGGTGGATTAATGTATACCACACAGGACCACATAAAGGTGAGTTAGTTATTAAAGACGCTGACCTAAATACTGTATTTACTGAAAATGTAAATCTACATTACGAAGACGAACCCACAGTCCTGGAACTTATGGGGTTTAGTCGGTTTGCACAAGAATGGATAGAAGGGAAATCTAATGTTTAGATATGCAACAGAAGCATACTATCAAAAGAAGATAGCAAAACTTGAGGGTAAGATTGAAATGCTCAAGGAAAAGATTGCACAACTTGAATCAGAAAACTATGTAAATAGGGACAAATGATAGAGTATACAAATAAAACTGCGTTGTCATTTGACGATATTATGTTAGTGCCTCAACATTCTGAAATAGATAGTAGGCATAACATTGATCTGAAAATGATATTTGGTAAGAAGTATAAGATTGGTTTACATTTACCTGTCTTTGCTGCACCTATGGATACCGTTTCAGAATTTAGGATGGCATTAACATTGCCTGAATATGGTGCTGTTGCAGTTATTCATAGGTATATGAGTTTTGAGCAACAACTTAGAGTTGCAAAGAAACTAATGCAAAATGATATTAGTGGAGTGTTTGCAATCGGTACTACAAAAGAAGATTACGAACAAGCACTTAGACTTATGGATTACGAACCATTAGCATTAGTTATTGATACAGCAAATGGTCATAGCAAACAGGCTCTACAAGCAGTTGAAGATCTTAGAGTACTTCCAGTACATATTATGGCTGGCAATGTATCTACTTGGGAAGGCTTTAAGCGTTTGTCTGATGCTGGTGCTGACTCTATTCGTGTTGGTATTGGTGGAGGTGCTGCTTGCACTACCCGAACAGTTACAGGTCACGGTATTCCTACACTAGCCTCTATTATGGAGATTGCAGAAAGACGAACAAGCAAGGATGCAGCCATTATTGCTGATGGTGGTATCCGTAATAGTGGAGATGCTGTCAAAGCCTTTGCTGCAGGGGCTGATGCTGTAATGCTCGGTTCTGTGCTTGCTGGACACGATGAGTCTCCTGGCTTGGTAAAAAATGGGGTTATGGAGTTTCGTGGAATGGCTTCAGAAGCCGCTCAGATTGATCGTGGGCGACTTTCTATCGTTGAGGGTATATCCACCACTGTTCCATATAAAGGAAGCGTTAGAAAGACCATTACGGACTTCGCTAATGGCATCAAATCTGGCTGTTCCTATGCTGGAGTATCCAAACTAGAAGACCTCAAGAATGAGGCAACATATGTTAGAGTATCTACTCTATCAAACAACGAGACAAGGAAGAAAGTATGATAAAACCATTACAATTCGTAGTAAATAAATTCTTTGATGGTACTGTGTGGGTGGCTGAAAAGGTTGCCCCACATACCTCTGGAGAAAGAGTAGTTGAAGTATCACCAGAACACTTTCAATTAATTATTGATAGTAAGGCAACACCAGATGATGCGATTCTCTGGGAGCCAGAAGATTTTGATCTAGACTGATCTTTTATTTTTAAGGACCTGCCCTGGAGTTAATTCTAGGTCAGGTCTTTTTTTAAACATTTTTTGAAGTATAACTCCGTACTTATCATTAAAAGCATAATCATCTGTAGATAAAAATATACTATCTTCGTTCCAATCATAACTTTTATATCTTCCAGAACCTCTGGTATAAACTTTTACATCTGGAGTATACTCTCCACCAACCTTGTATACATTTCCATAAATTGTTCTCCACAATAAATCTCGTCTAGTTGGATCAAATATGTCATCAAACTTATCTTTATTTAAATGAAAGGGTACATGGATACTATAGTCTAATGGATCTTTTACTTTAAGTCTTCTAAGTCTTTGTTGTGTTTTTTTAATATTATTAGTATACCCACTTGATATACCTAATTCATAATGTTTTTCTAGTTTATCAGATAGTAAACCACTATGAAGTATTGGTATTTCTTCCATAGGTTTTAAAATAAAGAAATCATCATTCATTAATATGAAGTCTTGTGGTATCTCATCAGAGTTAAGGATTCTAGTTAGATTAGCATTACCATTTAAATACTTTGTTTTCTTTTGTGGTACTGATATGTAGTGACCATTGTACCAATCTGGTTTACCACCAACGACACTTATCTTTGCCCCTGGCACATTTTGAACAACAGAACGAATAGAATATCTTAGTTCTTCGTTCTTTCCTTCTCTACATATATAAACAAAATGCATAACTGTCCTATTATACCAAAAAGGGCGAGCCTTTGCAAGCCCGCCCTCTTCTTTATTAAGTTATTTGGTAGGCTTCTTAGCAGCCTTTTTGGTTGTCTTCTTTACAGGAGACTTTGCTGTCTTCTTACGAGTAGCAACCTTTGTAGGAGCAGTCTTGACAGCCTTATCAACTTCCTTTGGACTTGGCAAACGACCAAATGCTGGATCGTTTGGATCAAGTGCTCGTAGGAATGGAGGGAGTACAGCAGCAATCATTGCAAATGTAATCATCTTCCAGTCAGTTACCCCTGATAACCATAGAGTGCTAACACCAACCAATAGTGATCGTGCATATGATGCAAGCACATTCTTTAGTTCTTTACTCATTATTTTTCCTTTCATCTAAGTCAACTAACTTAGATAGTTTGAGTTTAACTCCGTCAATTAATTCGGGAGTTGGATTTTCTAGCATTACTAGAACCTGTTTAATCTCTCTTATTGATTCTTCAATGTACTCAAATGCTGACTCACGAGAATCAGAGAGAAACTTAATAAACCCTTCTTTGTGATGTAAGAGTTCTTCAAATTCAACCTGCTTATCTTCATCTACATTATCTAGTTCTTCTCTTAAGATAATGTAATCAGTAACGATAGTCTGTACATACACTCTAGTTCTATGTAGAGTTAATGCAAGATTGATATATCCTACCAATAGTGACAAACTTATTATGCCTAATACAATTTCTAAAAACATACTACTATTTTACACCATACTCTCTTGTTTAGCAAATTCGTGTGTTACCCAAAAGTATGTACAACCTTTGTCTGGACAGCACACATACTGCATATATGAACGACCCTCTAGTTCATATTGTGAATAATGAACAGGATCTTTTTCCCATAGACGACCACGATGAGTAATAATAACTCTATTCGCTAACTCATCATTGATCATCCAATCTGGCATTACATATGGTTGGTCAATAAAGTGTGACTTATAAATGTTTTGAATCACTGCCCAATTGTTTTCCCACTTGTATCCACGATGCTCCATCTCATTACGAATAGCCTTGAGATAGAAGTATAGGTCGTGTTCGTGACCTTGAAACATCTTAACTGCTGGATGATTCTTCCAACCGTTACCTTGTTGTACCCCTGCTAATACCGCCATAATCTGACGACCCTCTAGTAGTTGTTTTACAAGACGCTTATAGTCTAATACTTCTGCACATAGGCTGAAGTCTGACTCTGGTAAAAATACTTGCATTAGTCTAATTTCTCCCTTGTTACCAATACGATTGCTCCGTTTTGCTCTAGTGCCGCCTTGACCCTAGCCACATATTGGACTGCCTCAATTTTCTCATCGTGTGTTAGATGTAGAAAACTTCTCTCATCCAATTTTATCGTAAGGAAGTGCTCGTTGTCAATAAGGTTGATACTAAATTTTTTGGGGGCTGGAATGCTGTGAAAAGCCCTTCTCATATCATCCGTATACATTATCTTCCCTCTTCCAATGTATATAAGATCTAATATATACTGCTGCATAAGCAAGGGCAGATATAATAAATCCATATTGCTCTGTATTTATAGCATATGCAATCCAGATACATTCATTAGCCAATAAGATTAGCCATCCCCATACTGTTTTCTTACCAACAAAGAATATGCCTGTGACACCAATTGCTGCCAATATCCAAGACCATAGTTCCATTATTTTT
>CAYVBV010000141.1:0-1909 GCA_964449745.1 uncultured Polynucleobacter sp.
CCAGCCCAACCTGAGAAGTGCTTCACTTGAGCCACCAACACAGCATAGATAAACAAACCAATCACAATCGATGGGGCTGACAACATGATGTCATTCACAAAACGCGTAATCGATGCAATTTTGCTCTTGGCACCATATTCAGATAAGTAAATACCTGCCATCACACCAATCGGTGTACTGATCAATGTGCAAGAAGCGACAATCAATAAGCTACCGACAATTGCATTGGCCAAACCACCCCCCTCAGATCCTGGAGCAGGTGTACTTTGCGTGAACATATTCCAGTCAATGGCTGCAAAGCCTTTAATGAAGAGAATGCTCAAAATCCATAATAAGAAAATCATGCCAAGCGTCATCGCCGCCATGGAAAGGGCTAAGCCGATCCAATTGCTGCGCTTACGTTGGTTATAGATACCTTGATCGAAGTTTTTATTGGCAATCATGTCTTTTTACCCTGCCCTGCTTCCATGCGCGCCAACATGATCTTGGCCAACGCTAAAACAATGAATGTGATGACGAATAGCGCCAAACCTAAGGCAAACAATGAGGAGTAATGCAAACCTGGTTCAGCTTCTCCAAACTCATTGGCCAAGGTGGATGCAATTGAATTACCAGGGGAAAATAAAGAAGCACTTAATTTATGAGCATTACCGATCACAAAGGTCACTGCCATGGTCTCACCCAAGGCACGACCCAAGCCCAACATGATGCCGCCAATCACACCGGTTTTGGTGTAGGGCAAAACAATCTTGTTGACCACTTCCCAAGTGGTGCAACCAATACCGTAAGCAGACTCTTTTAAGACTGGAGGCACAATTTCAAACACATCGCGCATCACTGAGGCAATAAATGGCAACACCATCATGGCCAAGATGAGGCCAGCACATAAGATGCCAATGCCGTTGAATGCGCCCGTGAACAAATAACCAATCACTGGAATTTGCCCAATTGATGCCGCCAAGGCTGGTTGAATATATTCAGCGAACAAGGGGGCAAATATAAATAAGCCAAACATACCGTAAATGATGGATGGCACTGCAGCCAACAATTCAACCGCTGTTCCCAATGGTCTTCTTAAGGGAATTGGGCAAGTTTCAGTCAAGAAAACGGCCACGCCAAAACTTAAGGGTACGGCAATGATCAAAGCAATCAAGGCAGTCACTACCGTTCCAAAGATGGCAATCAAACCACCAAACTGGCCATTGATGATGTCCCATTCAACGGTAAAGAAGAATCCCACCCCAAACTCGCGCAATGCAGGCCATGCATTCACGATCAAAGAAATAATGATGCCGACCAGTGCAAACAAGACGGTCAAGGCAAAAAATAATGTTGACTTATGGAATACGAAATCCTGAATTCTTTGAATTCTGAGGATTTTCTCCGCTTGTGGCGTCAACATGTCAGAGGACTGACTGGTATTCATATCGTTCCTAAATGAAGAGTAAAAGCCCGACAGCGGGCTTTTACTTTGTAACACATACTTGCTAATCAACCAGTAATTGAATTACTTAGTGTTGATTTTTGTCCAAACGTTCTTACGGATGAAATCAGTTGTTGCGTCAGGCATTGGAACGTAGTCCAAATCAGCTGCCATCTTCTTACCTTCTTTGAAAGCAAAGTCGAAGAACTTCAATACTTCAGCAGCGTTAGCTTTGTTTGTTGGTTCTTTGTACATCAAGATGAAAGATGCACCAGTGATTGGCCATGACTGAGCACCAGGAGCGTCAGTGATGAATGTACCCATACCTGGAACTTTTGACCAATCTGTACCAGCAGCTGCAGCGGCAAAAGTTACATCATCAGGAGAAACAAATTGACCAGCTTTGTTCTTGATTTGCAAGAATGTCATTTTGTTTTTCTTGGCATATGCATACTCAACATAACCAATAGAGTTCTTCACACGGCT
>CAYVBV010000141.1:2009-4562 GCA_964449745.1 uncultured Polynucleobacter sp.
ATGATCGCTGGGAATTGAACCAAACCACTTTTCTCTAAATCGTCAAACTTCACTGGATTATCAGAAGCGCCAAAGTCAACAGTCTTAGCTTTGATTTGCTTGATGCCACCTGAAGAACCGATAGACTGATAGTTCAAACCGTTTTTAGTTTTGGCTTTGTAAGCCTCAGCCCATTTTGCATAAATTGGGTAAGGGAATGTCGCACCAGCACCGGTAATATCGGCCGCTAGAGCTGTAGTAACTGTTGATAGTGCAATCGCACCTGCAACCAATGATTTAGTAAATAACGCTTTCATATTTTTTCCTCATTCAATGACGCACAACGCGACAAGAGGAACTTTACCTAGGCAATATGAAAGTTTTGTGACATTCATGAATAGGTTCATGAATTCCATTTAATTTTATAAAAAATTAATAAAATCAATTACTTAAAACAATAAATGCCCTTTGATTTAAGGGCATTTAGAGTATTCAAGAAAGCTTTATCGTAATCTTTAAGTAGCTTTTTTATCCCAACGGTTCACCAAGGCCACCAAGCTCAACATCACAGGAACCTCAACCAAAACACCCACCACGGTGGCCAAGGCCGCGCCAGAATTCAAACCAAACAATGAAATGGCCACAGCCACAGCCAACTCAAAGAAATTAGAAGTGCCAATCAAACAGGCAGGGCCAGCCACTTGATGGGGCAGCTTGAGTAATTGCGCACCCCAATGCGTGATAAAGAAGATGCCATAGGTTTGCAAAATCAAAGGTATGGCAATCAAACCAATCACCATGGGTTGATCAATGATGGTTTGCGCTTGGAAGGCAAACAACAAAACCACCGTTGAGATCAAACCAATGATTGAGACTGGCTTGATGCTACCGACAAAGGCGGAAATTGCGTCAGCTGACTTCTTTTGCAAAACACTGCGAGTCGCCATACCTGCGAGCAAAGGCAGAACCACATAAAGGACTGTGGACAGAACCAATGTTTCCCAAGGCACCGTGACATTGGTCACCCCCAACAAAAAGGCAGCAATCGGTGCGAATGCCACCACCATGATCAAGTCATTGATGGACACTTGTACCAAGGTGTAATTAGGGTCTCCTTTAACCAACTGACTCCAGACAAAGACCATTGCGGTGCACGGTGCCACACCCAACAAAATCATGCCGGCAATATACTCGGAGGCGTCTTTGGGGCTCACCCAAGTAGCAAAAATATGTTCAAAGAAAAGAATGCCTAAAGCGGCCATTGTGAAAGGCTTGATTAACCAATTAACAGTGATGGTCAGCAATAATCCGGCTGGCTTTTTACCAACATCTTTGACGGCAGACCAATCAATTTGGACCATCATGGGGTAGATCATGACCCAAATTAAAACAGCCACGACCAAATTTACGCTGGCAAATTCGATGGCGGCAATGACATGAAATGCGTTGGGAGCCAGAACACCCAAAACAACTCCCAAAACAATTGCCAAAGCGACCCAAACAGTCAAATAACGTTCAAATAAACCCATGCTAATTTTCTTCTTTCTTTAATTTGTTATTTTTTATTCTTTATTTTTTCTTTAATCTCTTACTTTTTCGTTTTTCTTATTTCTTTATTTCACTTCAGCCAATTTCTTAAGCTCTGATTGAATGGCCATCGCGTCGAGTTTTTCTAATGGCATGGCAGCCAAAATATCCATACGCTTTCTGAGACCCACCATCACCTCTTTGAAAGCACGGCGCTTGTCATCATCTGTACCCTGCACTTGAGATGGGTCTGGGTAACCCCAATGTGCTGTGGCTGGTTTACCTGGCCAGAATGGGCATTGTTCACCGGCCGCGTTATCACACACCGTGATGATGAAATCCATATGAGGCGCATCAGGCTGACCATACTCATCCCAACTCTTTGAGCGAAGCTTTTCTTCTGGGTAACCCATTTCTTTGGCCAGTTCAGCGGCGAATGGATTGACTTTGGTGCCTGGGGTAGAGCCTGCTGAATAGCCCACGAATCGACCACTTGTATGAGTCGAAGCAATTGCCTCACCCAACACAGAGCGAGCTGAATTATGAGTACACAAAAAAAGGATGTTGTATTTTTTCATTATTAATTTGAATGCTTATTGTTTGTCTGGTGAAGTTTTTTTGAAGTTTCTGGTAAACAATTTTTGCCACCACAACAATTGAAGAGCAAGAAGTCCATCAAGTCTTGGACTTGATTGGCATTTGGTCTGTAAATCAAATGTCGACTCTGGCGTTCCACCAAAATCAGATTGGCCTGATAGAGTTCCTTGAGGTGGAAAGACAAGGTTGCTGCAGGTATACCTAAACTCTCTTTAATTTCAGTGGGGGTGACTCCCTCGGCACCTCGTTGCACAATCAGTCGAAAGATATTCAGCCTAGACTCTTGGCCTAAGGCTAGAAAAGAATGGACGGCATCGGTATTTTTCATATTTCCATAATAATGGAAATATGTGACAAATTTATGACAGCTAACTGAGTTTGTTGAGCAAATTTAAACAGGAATGGTCTGAGCGATTTTTTGGGCCTGCTCTTCTGCCTGATGCGCATCTT
>CAYVBV010000142.1:0-4504 GCA_964449745.1 uncultured Polynucleobacter sp.
CTGCATGAATGCATCGATTTACTACCACCCCGAAGCCTATACCACCAGCGGGCCCAAGCTCATGGGCCGCAACGCGGCTGGCGAATCTTTCTTGCGAGGCTTTCTCACGCACAGCAAGGCGCATGAATTCTGGGTACAGGTGCAGCATGCTGATCACGGCCAGCATTTTGCCAGGACGGCGCAGGCATCGGGCCGCGCCCTGCCGGTAAAGGTTGTGGACAAGCGCTCACTCGGGGCGCTGGCGGGGGTAGGCGTGGCCTACCATCCCGGGCCCGGCATCGGCGAACATGCCTTTCAGCGAGCCGGCTTCGGTCATGGTGCCTGGAGCCTTTGCGGTATTACCCATACCACCTCTTCGGCGGCCGCCATGGATGCTTTGGCCAATCTGCTGGTGGCACCCGTGCAGCCCTGGGACGCTGTCATCTGCACCTCCAGCGCGGTCAAGGACAATGTGCTGCGTGTGCTGCAAGCTCAGGTGGATTATCTGCAGGCCCGGCTTGGCATCGCGCGTACCGTACTGCCGCAGCTGCCAGTGATACCACTGGGCATCCACACAGCCGACTTCATCTATACCTCTGCACAAAAAGCCGCTGCGCGCGCGGCACTGGGAGCAGGGCCGGACACGCTGGTGGTGCTGTTCATGGGCCGGCTATCGTTCCATGCCAAGGCGCATCCACTGGCGATGTATCAGGCACTGGAGGCGGCCGCGCAAACTACTGGCAAGCAAGTGCTGTTGGTGGAGTGCGGCTGGCATGCCAATACATACATTAGCGAGGCGTATGCCACGGCCGCAGGTCTGGCGTGCCCCAGCGTGCGTGTGCTTACCCTGGACGGCCGCGAGGCCCAACAGCGGCTGCATGCATGGGCCGGCGCGGATGTGTTCTGTTCATTGTCCGACAACATCCAGGAAACCTTCGGCATCGTGCCCATCGAGGCGATGGCGGCCGGCCTGCCCGTCGTAGTCTCGGACTGGGATGGCTATCGCGATACGGTGCGGGATGGTGTCGATGGCTTCCGTATTCCCACTGTAATGCCTCAAGCCGGCTTGGCGGGCGATCTGGCACTGCGGCATGCCTTGGAGATCGATACCTACGACATGTACTGCGGCCACACCTGTTCGCTCGTTGCGGTGGATATTGAGGCTACGACCTCGGCCTTTGTGCGTTTGATTAACAATCCGGCCCTGCGCCAGCAGATGGGCGAAGCTGGCAGGCAGCGCGCCGTGGAGGTTTACGACTGGAAAACCGTGATCAAGCAGTATGAGGACCTGTGGGCCACGCTCACGGAGCAGCGTCTGGCCCAGTCGCCAGCGCTTGCGCCACTACCGCATCCGTGGCCAGCGCGCCTGGATCCATTCCATGCCTTCGCTCGCTATCCAACCCAGGCGCTTACGCCGCAGACGCAACTGGTGCGGGTGGATGCGGACCCCGAAGTGGCGCTGCAGCGCACCCTGGCCTATCGCCAGCTGGCCATGGTGGACTTTGCCAAGCAGGTACTGCCAAGTACGGAAGAGCTGGTGGCAGTCTTGCAGGCAGCAGCGGCACCGCAAGCTGCGCTGGCACTGGTGGAAAGCATTGCCGAGGCAAGGCGTCCCTTTGTATTCCGCAGCCTAGCCTGGCTATTGAAGCTGGGTGTACTCAAGATCGTGGTGTGAAAGGCTCTACATGAACATTCTTTTCATCCATCAAAACTTTCCGGGCCAGTTCAAGTTTCTGGCACCCGCGCTGGCGCAGCAAGGCCACAAGGTTGTGGCCATGACCATGCAAAAGACCGACGTCACGACGTGGCAGGGCGTCACCCTGGTGCCCTATAGCGCCAGCCGCGGGAGCACGCCCAATGTACACCCGTGGGTATCCGACTTTGAAACCAAGACCATTCGCGGCGAGGCCTGCTTTCGTGCCGCCTCTACGCTGAAGGCATCCGGCTTTACGCCTGACGTGATAATCGCCCACCACGGCTGGGGTGAAAGCCTGTTCCTCAAGGATGTGTGGCCTGGTGCGCGCCTGGGCATTTACTGCGAATTCTTCTACCAGCCGGAGGGCGCCGATACCGGCTTCGATCCCGAGTTTCCTCCCAAGGACACGGCTGAAGTATGCCGTTTGCGTCTGAAGAATCTGAACAACCTGCTGCACTTTGAAGTGGCCGACGCTGGACTGTCTCCAACCCACTGGCAGGCGAGCACCTTTCCTGAACCTTTCCGGTCCAAAATCACGGTTGTACATGATGGCATCGATACGCAGGCATTGGCGCCCAACCCCAATGTACAACTTACCCTCAACGGCGCACTCACGCTGAGCCGCAAGGACGAGGTGATCACCTTCGTCAATCGTAACCTGGAGCCCTATCGCGGCTATCACATCTTCATGCGGGCGCTGCCGGACATCCTGGCAAGCCGCCCCAATGCCCGCGTACTGATCGTGGGTGGTGACGATGTGAGTTACGGGGCGCGCCCAGAAAATGGCAAAAAGTGGAAGGACATCTTTGCTGCAGAGGTGCGCCCACGCATCAGTGCGGCAGACTGGGCGCGCGTGTTCTTCCTCGGCAACATCCGGTACGAGCATTTTGTACCACTGCTGCAACTGTCCACGGTGCATGTGTATCTCACCTATCCGTTCGTGCTCTCGTGGAGCCTGCTGGAAGCAATGAGCGTGGGGGCTGCCATTGTGGCCAGTGATACTGCGCCACTGGCAGAAGCGATACGGCCCGGCGACACGGGGCGTTTGGTCAACTTTTTTGATGCACAGGCGCTGGCGCGCAGCGTTGTCGAGTTACTCGACGATCCGGATGAACGCGCACAGCTGGGGCGCAATGCGCGCCGTTTTGCGCAGGCCAACTATGATTTGCAGAGTATTTGCCTGCCGCGCCAGCTGGCCTGGGTGAATGCCTTGGGAGGCGCCGTCTAGCCCTTGGGCGTGCGCGCCGTCATCACCAGCCATGGCGTTGGTCCCGAGCGCCATTCCCAGGTTGACAGCAATTGATCCAGGTGGGCGAGATTGTTGAACCAGTCTGGCGCCTGGTTGAGGTGGCGTTGTCCATCATCTGTCACCTGTGTGATCTGGTGCGTGGCACTGAAGCGGTCGATCAGCGCCTTGGTAACACCGGGTACCAGGCATTCGTGGCTCTCCACGATGATGTCCATGCCCTGCAGCGCCGGGGCCGCTCGCGGATCCAACAGGTCTTGCTCGTCCCCTTCGATGTCGCAAAGCACCAGTACACGCTGGTCAGCATAGGCAGCAAAGTCGCTGCGGCTGAACAAGGCTCCAACTGTAACGCGATCGGCGACACCGTTGTTGCTAGCCAGCGCGCGACAGGTTTCCTGTGCACGGAGATCCAGATCAAAGGCGAGCACGCGCGTGTTTGGCATACGACGTGCCATGCCCACGGCGTAATAGCCCTCGGCACAGCCTATATTCAGTACCAGTGGGTAAGCTGCGCGGATGGCATTTTCGATATGCGGTTGCAGCGGCTGCTCGTAGCAACCCAGCAACTTGGCGATATGACAGCCCTCCGCGGATTGACTCAGGAAGTCCATTCCAACCAGTGGGCCCTGGCGCACCTGGGTACCATGCTTTTGCAGCAAGGTATTCTGGATGAGCACACTACGCCACTTTGAGAGCAAGCGCAGCACGTTGTTGAGCTGGGCAATTTCCCCCTGCGTGCTGGCCGCAGGGAGTTGGAGTTTTTCCAGCAATTGGGCCCGCACCTGGGCGTGAAGTGACATGGCTCAGCGCGGGAAGTGCTGTGCGGCCAGCGCACGCAGTTCAGCTTCAGGCCGCGCGGACTTGCTGCCCAGGGCCCACAGGTCGTAGTAGGGATGCCGCCCGCGTGCCATTGTCGCCACCGCCTTGAATCCGGCTGCCTGCAGGGTGGCGTTCAGCACCTTCTGCGTGAATCCGCAGCGATGCGCCATGAACAGGTTGCCGCGTGCCATGGCAGGCCGGTGTCCATAGAGAATATCGAGCGGCGCAATGGGGCCAGCCGGTGCAACATAGGCTGCTTCGGTGAGTTTGTCCTCTGCCACCAACTGACATACCGACTGTAGGTCCGGGCAGGTGATGACTACAAAGCCGTCATCGCTCAAAACGCGCAGAAACTCAGCCAGAGCAACGGGTACCTCGTGGGGGTACAGATGCTCGATGTTGTGACTCGAAAAAATTGCGTCCACGGATGCCGATGCCACTGCCTGCATATCGGTCATGGTGCCGATCACATCCGGCTGCACCGACGGATCGATGTCCAGGCGCTGCTCATGCCAACCCCCTGCGGCAAAGCCGCTCGTGGTCTGCGCGATGCGTTTGGGGCCGCAGCCGACGTGCAGGAGTGTGGGCATGGTTGAGCGGTCCCTGAGAGGTGAAAGTGCACGGGATTTTGCTGTTTGGGGCCACGTACTGTCAATGTTGGCGGCAGCAATGGCTGAAATCCGCGCCAGATCTTGTATGCTGAGACCAAGACGCGCAATTGACTATAGGGCGACATCGATGAAGCAATCAAAGGGGAAGCGACT
>CAYVBV010000143.1:0-4490 GCA_964449745.1 uncultured Polynucleobacter sp.
CCATCAGCATAGACGTATACGTAGTCAGTACCGTCTAGCTCTTTAGATTTTAATTGAATTTGAGTTCCCATATTATGATACGTAAATAATTAATAATTCAGATCCTGCCAATGATGTGTCGTAGTAAAATACTCCAGTAGGCATATAGTTATTGACATCACCTGCATCATAAGAAACAGTTTCTCCTGGCTTAAGAATTACCGCTGTACCATTAACTTGTATAGTAGCGTTAGCAGTTCCTGTACTAGAGAAAGAAATTGAATTTACATTAGCACCAATCATTGTTGATCCAGCACCAGTAGATCTTATAATAGTTGGGATTTTTACAACCGGAAGAATCGTAACTGAAGCAGATGCTATAGCTGCCCACGATGAGATATCATTAACTGCTTTTGTAGCTCCTGCTGATGTGTTAGTCCATGCTGCTTGGTTGTCAATGTCAACTAGGTATAAACGAAGAGAGTTGTTCTTATCGTTAGCAATGAAGTTGATCACAACATAGTATCCCTTAGAATCAACTGCCCAAGAAATACCCTTGAACGTCTCATATTTATAGTACTCAATAAGAGTAGAGCTAGTAATCTTAAGCTGCGAGTTTGTGTTAGTAACTTGTATCATTTCTTATATATTAAAAATTAATTCGGATGTAGAAGCAATCACTTGCTTTTCTTCCTGTAGCGTCTGTAACAGTACATTTAACTAGAGCATCACCTGTATCAGCAACTGCATTAAGTAATACACTAGGATTGATTGTTGGACCTGTGGTAGTTACCTCAAGTCTAGAATCTTGGATGTTCCAAAAATATGTATAAGGAGCAACACCACCTGATGGAGTAGCTAGTAATGTGTTAGAATTTGTCTGAGTGATATTCACATATACCTGACCTACTGATGTCTCACATAACGCAGTGATTACAGCATCAAATACTTGCTGAACAGAGTATGTTCCAGGGGCTAATGGTAAACAAGTTTCACCAATAGTTACACTAGTCATACCGCTCAATTCATTCACCATATTAGTGGTGTAAGACTCAAGCAAAGTTAGAATATCATTTAGAGAAGCACCACAAGGAACTTCTAATACATTTAGTTGACCATCAAATACAGTGATGTCAGAAGTCTTATTCGGACAATTATCCGAGCAAGAACAACTTTTACTTCCGCAGTTTGTACAGCTCATATCTTAACAATTACAGTTTTCGTTCAAATTATTCATTAAGCATTGTTCTGTCTCTTCACAGATCACTCCATACGGTAAACAATGCAATACATCCATTATTAAATGTTGTTTCATTAAATCGGTCCATTCAGGTCCACACTTAAATCCAAACAACTCTTTGCTACGAATAGCAGAAATACCATCAACAAGTTGGTACTTCTTTTTCTTGATAAAGTTACTAAATCTTGGCGTATAATAATTACAGCAATCAAAACACTCAACTCCTTTAATTGAAAAGTAAGTTAGTGTTTGCCCATCAATAGTTACTTCTGATAGGCTAGAATAAACACCATATGGACAGTCTCCTGTCGCATTAGAGTATGATACCGTTGTAATACAATTTTCTACGCTCATATATTAGAATTTACGAATAGCTCTTACGTAATTTTGACTATTTATTGAACCCCAACTAGATAAATTATAAAATCCACCAACAAGCATAGCAGAGCTACTAAGATATATAGTACTAGTCCAATAAAAATATTCAGCATTAATTAAATTTCCAGATCCCAATGCTTGAATTGCTAAATTTATAGCAAATGCATTTTGTCTTATGGCAAGCATTTCATAAAGAGATGGAAGATACCAATCTGATTTACCACCATATACTAATTGATCACATGCATAAGCAGCATAATATGGATTTGTAGATCCAAATTGAGTAACAATAGCAGATGTGTTTGCTGCTCCATCAGTTTCTGATAACGGAGCTCCAGTTGGGAAACCTGGCCATAATTGGTTAGGTGAAGGGAAAAATGGTCCTTGAGGCTGAGGTGTTCCTCCTGTTTGCATAACAACATTGTTTTCACATAGAATCAATCCATGCTCAACACCATTAGAGTCTTTCCATAAGTGAGCAATAGTACCGCCTTCATATTTCTCTCCAATCCAATGCGTAAATGATCCAGCAGAGACAGGGCCAGCAGGACCAGCAGGACCTTGAGGACCGACAGCACCAGCAGGACCAGCAACGCCTTGAATTCCTTGGGGGCCAGCAGGACCGACAGGACCTTGAGGACCGACACTTCCGGCAGGACCAACAGGACCAACAGGACCTTGTGGACCCGTAGCTCCGTTAGCTCCGTTAGCTCCGGCAGGACCTTGAGCTCCTTGAATAGAAAGCAAAGTCCAATTAGCTACATCTATAGATGGATTCTCAGAAGGAGGAACAGGACCAACATTTGTAGAGCAGATATAAACCTCATTACCATAAGAAACAAAGTCACCAACAGAGTAAGGAACAAGAGCATCCCAAATACCAGCATAAGTTATACCTGATACAGCGTTAACACCAGCAGGACCCTGAGGACCGATAGGACCGATAGGACCCTGAGGACCAGCAGGACCTGTAGCACCGACTGCGCCAGTAGCACCTGTAGGACCTGTAGGACCAATGGGCAATGCTGATATTAATTGACTACCTGATAGTTTTTTAGACACAAATGATCCACCTGGCTGAACTTCAGCAATTTCAAATAAATCACCAGCTTGAATATTGCTGGTTTTAGCAGGTAGTTGGGTTATCTTCTTATTACTCATTTTAATTTAATTTTCTAAGGTTATTGTATTGAGTTGTTCTGTATTCGTTCTCTTCTGTGATTCTGTATTCTTGATCACAATCAGTTTGAATAACCCAAGAATGGCCATCAAACAAAACGAAGTACATTTCTCCATCGTGCTCAAAATAATAATACGGTTTTCCGTTTAAAGCTAGTACATTGCCATACTCATCTTTAGCAATTTCAGCTGTGTAAATAATCTCGTTAATAGAATCCATTGTTTGGGTATTCATAGTAACTTGGATTTGCTCATCACAGCATCCACATTCAACAGCACTAGTCTTAAATGTATAGCCAGATGCACCTGCATTCTGAGTATAAATATCTAACTCAAATCCTGTATTAATATCGAAGAATGATCCAATAGGACAAGATAGATTTAATTCATTAATCTGACCTACATCCTGATTTAAGATCATGTCTTTCAATGTCCACTTTCCTGTGGTGTCATTGAAGTAAATTAGATAATGACTAAAAGTACCTAACAAATTAGCATCAAATTCAAATGAATGGTAACCATTGATCATTTGACCTTGCCAATTAAAGTTTAGATACTGAGCGTCTCCAAATAGCATTAAGAATGACAAGCATTCAGTATCCCATTCGCATTGGCTCAAAGGACAAGATGAATTAGATTTCAATACACCTAATAAGATGTTTGAATTAGCAATCTCGTCATTATAGTATATCTCCCAACTTTGTGATACCTGATTGAAATTAAGGGATACAGGAAGCGTAGGAGAAGGGCTTATCGCTAAGTCATCAAAGCAATAGAATATAGGATAGTCAGGAATGCCTGAATCGTGCCCAGTAAACACAACTGAGTCAATCATCAATCCATTCTGATAGATGTCAAGTTGAACACCGCAAGAACAATCTACAGCGGTATTACAATCGTTAGTGTGATTACAGTTACAAGCCATTAGTTACAGCAACAAAGTGATTTAAGTATATCCATATGCTTCTGAGCGTTAGTCCAATCAAAAGCACAAGCAGCGAATTCAAGTCCATCCATTACCACTCGCATCTTCATAGCCTTCATAAAAGATTTGTTGTCACACATATCTTTACAAGGAGCAGATTCCATTCCACAGAACGCATCAGCTACAGCTTGACGATAACAGTTCTCAATAGAAATGCAGGTAATTACAATAGTCTGTGAAGTACAGTAACGGGTATCACTGCAATCACTAGTATCAGTATAAACAGACCAATAAGTGTGGTTCGTATCAAGAGCAGGATCAATATCAGTAGAAGAACTAACAGCTTGGTACAATACGCCATTGCGGAGTACGATAGGCTTAAGAAACGCTTGATAGAATACATCATCTCGCCAATTAGGATAAGTACATAATTCTACTTTCCATAGTCCATCCTCATCAGTATTCGTAAATGAATATGAAAAAGTATTGTTTGAAATATTGTGAGGTGGAATGGTGAAATCCCTATTAGCAATATCCGATGTAGCCATAATGTAAGTACTACCATCACCACGAGTAATAGTAATAGTACGGCTAGTAAAGTCAGTAGACTCATGTCCCGGAAGATCATTAGTCGAGTAGTTAGAAGTATCTTTAAAAGTGATCTTCTTGCAGTCACATGATACCTCAAGTGAACTACATGAGTTTACTAGTAATGAGGCTTTAAATGGGTTGTTAATAGGTGTTGCCATTTTTAGTTATTGTTACAAATTTAAGTTTTATTTAATTGTC
>CAYVBV010000144.1:0-4367 GCA_964449745.1 uncultured Polynucleobacter sp.
AGTACATCAACACCAACATTAACGAGTACTTCAAGTTCGGCACCTACCGCAACTCCATCATCGACTGCGACGCCAACACCAACATTAACACAAACATACACCAATACACCAACATTAACGGCAACATTGGCGAGTGATGAGTTATCTTACACATTTACCTTAACAGGTACTTGTGATAGTGTAAGTGGTGGTACTATTAATATTACACCTTATGGTGGTATCCCCCCATACTCATTAGATAATGATGTGCCAGGTGGATTGCCTTCATATACCAACTTTACTGGAACTGTTACCTATACAGGATTAACTGCTGGAACATATATATTCAGATTAAATGACTCATTAGGTTCAACAAATAGTGAAATTTACATTAATATTATCATTGAGGGATGTTTGGATGCTGAGATTGTTGAATATTCAGGAGCCACTTGTAGTGGTGATGACGGATATTTGGTGGTTAGTGGTGATAGTCAATCCTTACCGTACTATATTGAGTTATATAAGGACACGGCACTTTATACAAGTGGTAATTACAATCCAAATCCTGTTACATTTAGTAACCTTCCATCAGGAACCTATTACGCTTTGGTTACAGACTTTGGTGGGGCAACAGCTCAAACATCAAATGTTTTAATTACATCAGGAACAAGTTTAGATTTTGGATTTGATATTACAAATAACTCGAATTGTGGTGTAAATACAGGGGCAATCACGGTAACAGGTCAAACGGGAACCGCTCCTTACACTTATTTGTGGAATACAGGAGCAACAGGTGATACCATTACGGGATTAACCAACGGAATCTATAGTGTAACGGTTACGGATGCTAACGGATGTTTCAACACCAAATATGCAACGGTTGAAAATGCCAATACTTTATCAATTATATCAACAATCGTTGTTCAACCAGGTTGTTTACAATCAAATGGAACTGTAACGGTTTATATATCGGGGGGAACATCACCTTATTATTTCTCAGGAAGTACAGGACAATCACAAATAGGGGTTACAACCAATAATTTCACATTTACAGGAATCTCGGGTGGTTTATTCTCATATTCTGTAACGGATGATAACTTATGTAAGGTAAATGGAAGTACAGAGGTCATTAGTGAAGGTGGATTGGTATCGGTTGATATTTCATCTTACTTAAATGCTTGTGGAACGTTAGGTACTATTAATGTTAATGTTAATGGTAGTGGTGCTCCGTTTACATATTCTTTAAGTGGAACAGGATGGTCAACATCTTCAACTCAATATGGAACCACAAAGACGTTTAGTGGGTTAAGTGGTGATACCTATCAGGTAACTGTGGCAACATCAACAGGATGTGAGTATACAGAAACTGTTGTAATCACCGCAGAAGAGAAATTTGACTTAACTCTCTCAACAACAGGTGCAACTTGTGGACAAAACATCGGAGCCGTTAATATTGAAGTAGGTTCAGGATATACAGGTGTGTTAGACTACGTTTTAAGTAGTGGTCAAAGTATTATTGATACATCTTTAACTTCATATACTTTCAATAATCTTTCAACGGGAATCTATACGGTTACCGTAACCGACCAAAATGGTTGTCAGAATGTTCAAAATTTTGCAATTACAGGTACAACGGGTGTTAACATAGCACTTATCCCTACTGAATGTATTGAAGGTGATGACGCATCAATTCAAGCCATTGTAACAAGTGGAACTGCCCCCTACACATATTTGTGGAGTAATGGTGAAACAACTTCTACGATTACTAACTTATCTGCTGACACCTACTATGTAACGGTGGTGGATGCTGAAGGGTGTTCAGGGACCACGTCAACAACTATCTTGTGTGGTGCTAAGGTTGTTACATGTTATCAGACAACAAACATCTGTGAGGATGAATTTACTACCGTTCTTGGTAAAAAGAGGGGTATGTATGAAATGTTGAATGAAGGATTTATTGATGTTACAGGAGGGGACCCTGCTTGTGAGTTAATATCTGCTAATTTTATTTGTCAGGTTGAATTGGTATGTGCGAGTGGTACAACATCTGCTCAAACACAATTCTATACTGCAACTACTTTAAGTGATACTCCATCAGACCAACAATGGGCTGATGCAATTGCGGAAACTTTGGATAACTTTACCGCAACTACGGTAAGTTCTTATGATATTAATATCTTAAATAACACGGTTACGGTTTATTCTAATTGTGATGGTGATGATGACCCATTAAAAAATTGTAAGTTGGTTGTTAAACTTAAGATTGAATATTTTGTGGATTGTATTAGTCCGGCTATTACATTAACACCAACCTTAACGAGCACACCAACGTTAACACCGACATTGACTGCGAGTATGACTCCTACTTCAACACCTACAATGACACAGACTTTGACAAGAAGTGCAACTCCGACACCAACTCCGACTAAAACATGTAATGGTACTGAGTTTATTATTAATGAGTGTACTAATATTTGCCCATCGTCAGAATTATTCTGTGATAACTCAACACCAACATCGGTTTATATGGGTGTGGGAGCGACCCCTGCTGACGAGGGGGAGAACATTTATGCGGATGCGTGTTTAACTACATTATGGTATGGTGAATATGAATATGGTGGCTCAATATATTCTGCATCACCAATAATTTTCCAAGGAAATGTGGGTGACCCTTGTTAAAACACAGTAAAGATTTTAATTATATTAAAAATTTTATATTGTAATAATATATTTATTATTTAGTAATTGACGGGACGGAATGTGAACTCTCTCAGTAACTGAAACTCTAAAAAAAATATTTTTAGAAAAAATATTGCCTATTTCTTAAATCTAAAAATAAGATTTAAGAAATCTAAAGTATTTATTATAAAAAAATATAGATGGCTCAGATTATTGTAAGACTCACATTAGATACCAACGCAATTGGACCCTTTGATATATATACTGGTTCAACTACCACTACAACCCCAATAGCGACAAATAAGACACGTGACCAATTGGTTGCAGGTATTCCGCTTACGTTACCTGCTGAGCCTCAAGGTACCACATATACTTTAATCATTGTTAATACTCAAGAGGGTTGTGAGGACAATGAAGTTAGAAAAACTTTCACAATTTATGGTGATACAGATTACATAGATATTGATGCAGTTTATTATGAAGGGTCAACTGTTGCGCAATATACAGCCACTTCAAGACAAATTTTAGATGCTGAAGTAAATGTTGTTTTCACTAATACTTTAGGTGTATCGTCAGGTTCTCCTGTTGTTTTTAATGGGTCTATTTATATTCCACAAGGTGGTGTTTCAGGTACAACAACTTTAACTGACTCGACAAGTTATTCATTATTGGATGGTACTTCTGAAATTTCAGGATTTTTTGTATATGTTACTGGAACTACTGAATTCACTTTCGCAAAGACATTTAATTTCTCATTTAGTGGTGTTCCAACACCAACTCCAACACCTACGTTAACGGTTACATCAACACCAACTCCAACGCCAACTCCATCGGCTACTGCGGGTGTAACATCAACACCAACTCCAACGTTGACATCTACGCCGACATTGACGAGTACATCAACACCAACGTTAACTTCAACTCCAACGTTGACAACAACTCCTGGACCAACGGCAACGGCAACAAATACACCTACGTTGACTTCAACTCCGACATTAACGAGCACGTCAACACCAACGTTGACTTCAACTCCGACATTAACGAGTACATCAACACCTACGTTGACTTCAACTCCGACATTAACGAGTACTCCTACGTTGACAACAACTGCGGGACCAACATCAACTGCAACACCAACTACTACATTAACAAGTACTCCAACATTAACGAGTACTTCAACTCCAACGTTGACTTCTACAACAACATTAACAAGTACTCCGACACCTACGTTAACTAGTACTCCAACATTAACGAGTACATCGACACCTACGTTGACTAGTACTCCAACATTAACGAGCACTCCGACTCCAACGTTGACTTCTACGCCAACATTAACGAGTACTCCGACTCCAACGTTGACTTCTACGCCAACATTAACGAGTACGTCAACACCTACGTTGACTTCAACTCCGACATTAACGAGTACTCCGACTCCAACGTTGACTTCTACGCCAACATTAACGAGTACGTCAACTCCTACGTTGACTAGCACTCCAACACAAACGAGTACATCGACACCTACGTTGACTTCAACTCCGACATTAACGAGTACGCCAACTCCAACGTTAACTAGTACTCCGACATTAACGAGTACGTCAACTCCTACGTTGACTAGCACTCCAACACAAACGAGTACATCAACTCCTACGTTGACTAGTACTCCAACACTTACGAGTACTCCTACACAAACAGTAACAAGTACACCGACA
>CAYVBV010000145.1:0-4332 GCA_964449745.1 uncultured Polynucleobacter sp.
AGTCGTATCAATTGGGTTGAGCTGCCGGAAGAGGTGTTTGACTTAAGTCCGGAAGTGATTCTGCCAATGCGCGTCAAACGAATACCTAACTGCACAGAAATTTTTTCAATCTGCTGAGCACTTTCACTCGGTGCTGTGAAACACAGTTCGTAATCATCGCCACCCATCAGGCTGCACAAACGACGAAGTTCAATCGATTTGCTTTTTAAGATCTCTGAAGTGGGAACTTCATCAATCAGAATCTCTGCACTGACATGGGATTTGCGCAGGATGTGGGACAAATCACCTAAGAGACCATCCGATATATCAATGGCCGAGTGAGCGACCCCCAGTAAGGCTTGACCTAACTCAACGCGAGGCGTTGGGTTGTGCATGCGCTGACTCACAATCTTCATTTCAGACTCAGTCAAAGGCCATTCATGTCGAAGGGCTCCCAAGGCCAAGCGAGCATCCCCCACTTGATGCGATACCCATACGTCATCACCGACTTGGGCTTGATCACGACGCAAAGCTTTTGATTGAGGAACTTCGCCAAAAATTGTGATACTGATGGTCAAGGGTCCAGCGGTCGTATCGCCACCGATGAGACGACAATTAAATTCTTGGGCAATTTCAAATAGACCTTCAGAAAAACCTGAGAGCCATTCATGATTCACGCTAGGCATCGCGATGGCCAAGGTGAAGGCAACAGGTTTGGCTCCCATGGCGGCCAAATCCGATAAATTAACGGCCAAACATTTTCTGCCTAGATCATGAGGGTTCGCACCTGCTAAAAAGTGCCTGCCTTCAACCAGCATGTCGGTGCTGATGGCTAAGTGATTGTTTTCTCTCAAATTTAGGAGGGCGCAATCATCGCCAATCCCCAGACTCACGCTTTCATCAAGACCTTGTTGGGCGGCGCCTTTCTTAAAAAAGTGCTCTATCAAATCAAATTCACCGAGCTTATTCGGTGTGCTCATGTTTGAGGAATTCTTAAGGTCTGACATGTCTTGATTGTAGGACTTTCATTCATGGCTTGGGTGAATGGTAATTCTGAGCTCTTAGTGAGGAAATAGACGTGTTTTCTTGAACAGGAATAGAATCTAGTTCAGAAATTAAAAAAGTAATAAAAATATTTATAAGCAAGAGACTTTAAGCAAAAGACAGAGCAGTACCAAGAAACACCAAGAAACAATAAAAATTAAACCGAGACAAACATTCAAATAAAACTCAACACACCTTTTTTTAAAGGTTGAAAGAATTATTCAATGACAACAGACAATAAAAAAAGTTCTAGCGAACAACAAAAAGAAGCGCTTCGCAAAGCCGCTCTTGAATATCACGAATTTCCTACCCCCGGCAAAATTGCCGTTACTCCCACCAAGCAACTGACCAACCAGCGCGACTTGGCCTTGGCGTACTCGCCAGGAGTGGCTGCGGCTTGTGAAGAGATTGTCAAAGATTCCGCTAATGCGTTCCGTTATACCTCTCGTGGTAACTTGGTCGGCGTGGTGACGAACGGTACAGCTGTATTAGGTTTGGGTGACATTGGCCCATTGGCCAGTAAACCTGTGATGGAAGGCAAGGGCGTTCTATTTAAAAAATTTGCAGGTATCGATGTGTTTGACATTGAGATCAATGAAAAAGATCCGGACAAACTCATTGAAATCATTGCCTCAATGGAGCCTACCTTTGGTGGCATCAACTTAGAAGACATCAAAGCGCCTGATTGTTTTTACATCGAGCGCAAATTGCGCGAGCGCATGAACATTCCGGTCTTCCATGATGATCAGCATGGCACGGCGATTGTGGTGGGTGCAGCCATCATGAACGGCTTGAAGGTCGTAGGCAAAGACATCAAGAAAGTTAAATTAGTGACTTCTGGTGCGGGTGCCGCTGCTTTGGCTTGCTTGGATTTATTGCTTGATTTGGGCATGCCCATTGAAAACATTTGGGTGACTGATTTGGCGGGCGTGGTTTACAAAGGCCGCAAAGAACTCATGGATCCAGATAAGGAGCCATTTGCTAAAGACACACCACATCGCACCTTGGCTGAAGTGATTGAAGGGGCGGATGTATTCTTAGGTTTGTCTGCCGCGGGTGTTTTGAAGCAAGACATGGTGGCCAAGATGGCGCCAAATCCTTTGGTATTTGCTTTAGCGAACCCCACCCCTGAGATTCTTCCTGAAGAAGTCAAAGCGGTGCGTGATGACGCCATCATTGCCACAGGTCGCACGGATTATCCGAACCAAGTGAACAATGTCTTGTGCTTCCCATTCATTTTCCGCGGAGCTTTGGACGTGGGCGCCACAACGATTACTCGCGAGATGGAAATTGCTGCAGTGACTGCGGTCGCTGAGTTGGCGCAAGTGGAGCAAAGCGATGTGGTGGCTTCTGCTTATGGCGCCAGCAACTTATCCTTTGGTCCAGAGTACCTAATCCCCAAACCATTTGATCCGCGTTTGATTGCGATCATTGCTCCAGCTGTTGCGAAAGCAGCGATGGACTCTGGTGTGGCCACGCGTCCGATCAAAGACTTTGCTGCTTACAAAGATCAATTGCAGCAGTTTGTGTATCACTCTGGCACGATCATGAAGCCATTGTTCTCAGTGGCCAAAAAAGCACCAATGTCTAAGAAGCGCATCGTCTTCTCTGAAGGAGAAGACGAGCGCGTATTAAGAGCGGTTCAGGTGCTCATCGATGAAAAAATTGCCAATCCTATTTTGATTGGTCGTCCTGCGGTGATCTCTCGTCGCATTGAGCGCTTTGGTTTGCGCATGACACCAGGCGTTGATGTAGAAATTTGTAACCCAGAATTTGATGAGCGTTACCGTGACTATTGGCAGACTTATCACCGCATGACAGAGCGCAAAGGGGTTACTGAATCTTATGCGCGATTAGAGGTACGTCGTCGCAATACCTTGATTGGCTCTTTGATGGTTCAAAAAGGCCAAGCGGATGGTCTGATTTGTGGCACGATTGGTCAAACAGGTGCGCACTTACATTACATTGATCAAGTGATTGGTCACGAAGCGGGTGCAACCACTTACGGTGCGATGAACGCCTTGGTCTTACCGGGACGCCAGGTATTCTTGGTCGATACGCACATCAACATTGATCCAAGCGCAGAACAATTGGCTGAAATCACGATGTTGGCGGCTAAAGAATTGCGTGCGTTGGGCATTGAACCGAAGGTGGCATTGTTGTCACACTCTAACTTTGGTTCGAGTGATGCACCGTCGGCTAGAAAAATGCGCGATACCTTGGCCATTCTGAAAGAAAAAGCTCCTGAGCTCAAAGTCGATGGCGAAATGCATGGCGATTGCGCTTTGGATGAAACTATCCGTAAGAACATCATGCCCGATTCAACTTTGACAGGCGATGCGAACTTGTTGGTCTTGCCTAATATTGATGCGGCCAATATTTCTTACAACTTGCTCAAGACAGCTGCAGGTAATGGCATTGCCATCGGCCCAATCCTGTTAGGAGCAGCTAAGCCCGTGCATATTTTGACTCCGTCAGCGACACCTCGACGAATTGTAAACGTCACCACTTTGGCGGTGGTGGAGGCGGCGCAACAGAAATAGACCTAAAAAACTGTATGTGAGCAAACGCTTACATATTTATTTTATTATATAAAACAATGGCTTATTAAAAATAAGCCCCTGCGTCACTTGTCTTTGGGGGCCAAAAAGGGTACTCTACTCCCCATCATGACGACGAATATTTCAGAAAACAATCTCTATGGCCAGCCTATTCAGGGCCAATTGACGTCTTCTGGAGCCGTCTCACAGGCCTCAGGGCCTAAAACTGCACCCACTTGGCGCACTGCCTTGGCTGCACGTGAAGCAGGCCCTACAGCCGCGCTTAGGGCAGTTCGCACCAATATCGTTCAATCCATCCGTGCATTCCGTACAGCTGATTTGTTGGAAGCGGCCGGTGAATTGGGTCAGCACTTTATTTACGCCAATGCCACAGAGGCGATTACCAAATCTGAAGTGCTTGAGCGCATTGCTCATGGCTTTCATTTTCCAAGACAGCAGGCGAAGAATTTTGATAACTTGTTAGATTCTTTGACCACCTTAATCGATCGTTCTGGTCCTCAACCGGGCTTTGTGATTGTGTTGGAAGGTTTGCCTTGCACGCATAAGTTTGACAAAGAAGCTCGCGAAACATTGCTTGATGTATTCCGTGACGCAGTCGAGTTTTGGGCCGATCGTCGCGTCTCTTGCCGAGTGTTTTACTCGTTCGCTTGATTCAAAAGCGCGTCAAAGCGCATCAAAGGGCCTAAGGCCTATTCAAAACTGGTTCCACACCGTATGAATGGTCGCTAAGGCCACAATTCCAGCTGTT
>CAYVBV010000146.1:0-4323 GCA_964449745.1 uncultured Polynucleobacter sp.
ATGCTGACCCGGGTGTCGTAGTCTTCGCCGGCTCGGATGGCCAGGGCTTTTTGTATGAAATCATCGTCGGATTCGAGGTCCACAAAGTCGACATCGTCCCAGGCTTCCTTTTCACGGACTCCGTGTGTCTTGGCTTCGTTGAGATAGGCTTGGCGATAGTCGGGATTGATGATACGATAGGCCCGCTGGTGTCGATAATCGCAGACTTCCACCACGTAGACTGTCTGTGTTCGAGTATCAAACTCAATGTTGAAACTATGGCCATCCTGTTCACCGCTCCAGGAATTCAGGCCATAGGCGTTGGGGCCAAAGCATTGCCAACCGTATTCACTGCCTTCAGTGATGCGGTATTCTGTGAGTTCCATCCATTCTTTGAGTGTCAGCATTGGTTACTCCTTGCTACTGTATATTCTATTGTATGATAAAATGAATTAGTGGTCAACCTCTACCAAAACAAGCAGAAACGCACGGCTTCTTGGTCATCTTCAAAACGGAACCATATCTGCCATTCGTCCCGGCACACCCTGACCTGCCATCCATGGGCTCGCAACCATCCCGGGATCTGTTCTAGATCCGAGTATCCATTTTCTTCGTGGAATCGGTCCATGACACGATCCAACAGTTTAGGGTCTTGTATCTCTACCATATTTGAGTTCGAAGTAAGTGAGGTCCGCTCCACCCAGCACCGCCCATATGGCCACTCGGTAACCAAAACTTGCGGCATCGTGTTCGCAGTAGAAGACCGGCTGTTCCAAGGCATGCTCCATGACCCACTTGCCCATCTCGGTCTCTTGCCACTGCCACAAGGGTTGGCTGGCATAGAGATAGGGATCTTCCACATCGCCCATGGCAAAGGAATGAACCATGACTTTCTTTTTCACGGTGATTCGTTCTCCATGGACCAATCGGGTGAGCCGCCACTCCTGACGAGGAATAACAGGGCGTCCTGTTTGGACAGAAATCGCCAGTCCATGTGATTGGGTTCTGCGTGCCATTGGTATCGGTCTCCAGGTAATCCAAACGCTTCTACAGTCCAAGCACAGAGATCTCCCCAGCGTTGGTCTGAGTCATTATACTCCCAGTTTACTCGCACTGAGTAAGTATAACGAGCATCGGGTCTCAAGTTTGCCCAGACCATCTCAGACTAAAAAGAGTAGCATCTTGGGTGCGCTGGAAACGGAAATCGTAAAACTTGGCCGGCCACTGTGTTTCGAACTGCCAAGATCTTGGCTCAAATTGGGTTTCGCACCAGTCAATGGCTTGGCTGATTTTTTCGATGTTTGCTGAATTAACTTTGATAGTAGTCATAAGTACATTATAAAGAAAAATTTATTTCTTGTCAGTTTTTTAGACACCAATATCGCCATCTACCGCGACTTCCACGCTGGTATTGATAAATACTAGCAAACACCATTCTCAGGAGAATTAACACCATGTCATGGGGAATTGAATTTAAACACACCAAACCCGAAGGCACAATGTGGCCTCAGGACTATCTAGACACAGTTGTAAACACAGATCCCGACTTTGAGCTGATCCGCCAAGGTCGCCGTGAATACGAAGTGCAGTTCCGCGACAATCCCGACGGTTCCAAAACACGCAATCGTTGGAGATACGTCGATGGCGATCCAAACGTGAGATATCTGGAATGGAGTCTTCCTCAATTCGGAATTTTAAACGGTTTGGAATTTCCTCGCGATATCAAAAAAATACGCATGGTATTTGATATCATGAAGTCGCAATTGGAATCACGTCCTTTCCGTGACGAAAGTGGCCGCGCTGTTCCTTTGGATCAAAATACAACAGTGGATTTCTTGGGACAAACAGTGACCACAGACCCCATGCTGGCTGCACCATCCAAGCAGTTCCGCAAGTGGTATGTACAGTTCTCAGCCGAGAACAATCAAACAGTTGAAATGACTGACGTTAAAAATTTCAATTTCTGATATCGTTTGATGTTTAACACAAGGGTGGGTCAATGATCCACCCTATTTTTTTGATGTGATTTTCTATCTCATCGGTGATCACCGATTCAGCAACAAATCCAGGATTTATCAATTGCAATCCCGAACAATACCAGAATTCATCGGGCTCTTCGCGTATTTCTCCAATGATTCCAGCGGCGTATCTCCACTGGCAGTGCCATACCACGTTGTTTAGTATGCCCCAAACATCTCGGGGCATGAAAACATGATTGCAAAAAGCGGCGTAGAGATTTTGGGCGTAGACATCGTCATGCCGCACACGGTCTACGATCCAATTGGTAAGTTTGATGTCTCTTTCGAGATTGTAAACTCTACGTGATCCCATTGCTGTCTCTGATAGTACAAAAAATATTTAGCGACAGGAAAAGAGAAAGCCCCCGGGTGGGGGCTTGTATGCGGTGCTGATCCGTTGCAGATCAGCGAGGACTAAACCTGTGCAGTTTAGTCAGCCAGGCCAGCGGCCAGGGCTTTGTAACCAGCGGCAACCAGCTTGCGGGAAGCCTTGCCATGCTTGTACTCGGTTACACGGACGCCGTTGCCAGCAACACGGGTGTTGGCATAGACGGGGAAGCCGGCGTAGCGGATTTCAGAAATAGTAGCGCGAGGATTAGCGATGCTAAAACGCTTGCTGATCTGGCTAGCAGACAGGACCTCACCATCGAGGACCAGGGCTTTAAACAGTTTACCTTGCTTGGTTTCTAGATTGAACATTTCAAATATCTCCTTGATTGAAAGAGCTGTTTCATTAACAGCGTGTGTGTATTATGCATGAAGTAGGTTGTGCAAGTCAATGTTTTTTGGCTATCAAGATTGCCAAATATCGCACTTATGCAACCAAAGCAGGATCTTGTGCTAGACCGCGCCAAGACAGGATCTCGACCTTCCGTCCATCCAGGCTCTTCCAAGACCTTCCCGTCCATTCGGCACGGATCATGCCCGAATTGGGCCATGCTGCATCCTTCATGACTTCGTATTCACCTTTGCGCAAAGGACGAGCCGTTTTGTCAAACCATTCGCTACGAGGAGGCTCTGAGTCAATGGCTGCGCTGGACCAGGTTTCTTCGCCCTCGAGTACTTCGATGCCTTCTTCGCGCTCTTCGCCTTGGTAAACTTCTTCGTCGCCCACGATATGAAACTTGTGCTCGGCCCATTTGCCGGTGGTGCTGTATCCATCATAGCCTTCTAGTTCCACGCCATCATATTCCACACCTGTGACCAAATACCAATCGTCGCCGTTGGCATAAGTGATTTTCAACAGTTTGGGATCAAAAGGGCGGGTCAGTGTGAATTCAGCGTCAAAGAAACAACCTTTCTCGCCCTGGCCTCCCCAGAAGATCACAGAACCAGTGTCGAGGTCGGCACTTTCGAAATCCTCTCCGCACTCCACTTCGATGCCTTGCTCGTCCAAGGAGTCGTTGCTGAGATCGGTCTCAAAGATGTCTTCGTTGGTTTCGTCATTGAGCACTGTGATGTAACTGCCCGAATCCATGGTGGCACCCGAAGCATGGAACAAGTTGTCGCAGTCATAGGCATTGCCGGGTTCTACAAACTTGTGTTCGCTGGGAACATCTTGGAAAAACTCCCCGTCCCAGTCACTGACGAACTGCTCGAGATCGATTTTGCGGCTCTTGAAGAACTCGTAGGTCTCCCGAGACACAGATCCAATATAACATTCGCCGCCATAGCCCTGTACCAAGAGCCGAGCTTGCACAGGCGGAAACTTCAAAGTCTGTAACAGTTCTTCTTTTTCTGCTTCAGTGGCCATACATACTCCTTAGAAGGGTTCGTCGTTGTCTACGGGTTGCCAACCCAGTTTAAAAAAGTCTTCCCGGATCTCGTCGGTGATATGACCTTCGCCCACATAGGTGATACTGTTCGGGTTTTCGCCTTCGCCGTCTCCGCGAATACCACTACAATACCAATCGATATAGTCGCCTTCGCCCAGCATGTCTGCGACAATGCCGCCGGCACTGCGCCACGAACACCCCCAAGTCTCGTCCCGCAATATAGGCATGACATCGATCTTCTGCCAGTCTTGGTTACACAAGGCAGCATAGATGTTTTGGGCGTAACTCTTGGATGCCCGTGCTTTCTCCAAGATCCACGGGGTGGTCAGGAGATCATACTCGAGATCATTCACTGGGGTGTTATCTCCAAAGCGGTTTAAGTGATTGTGTGCCACAGAGTCCATGAGATCGAGATATTCCTGTCTGGGCTCTACACCTTCTTCTTCGCACCGCCGTATGTAGGCATCGCGCTGGAAAGTGTGACGATTTGGGCTACGAGATATGGGCTTCATAGTAAATACATTATACACTCAAACACCAAGGAGAGTCAA
>CAYVBV010000147.1:0-4259 GCA_964449745.1 uncultured Polynucleobacter sp.
CCTAGTCGGATACCCCGATTTTCAAACTTGGTGACTGGGCGGTAACTTGGGCGCTCAGCATAACCACCCGCTAAGGCGCCTGTATTGATCAAGCTTGATTCCGCCGAGAGCACTTCCATCATCTGTATGGCGTACTCTTCCCAATCGGTGGCCAAATGCCAATATCCACCGGATTTAATTCGGCTACTTAATAGCGCCACGAATTCTGGTTGAATCAGGCGACGTTTGTTGTGGCGTTTTTTATGCCATGGGTCTGGGAAGTAAACATGAACCCCATCGAGATAGTCCTTTGGAATCATGTTCTCCACCACCTCAACGGCATCATGACGCATGAGCCTAAGATTAGTGAGTCCTTGCTCACCAATCAATTTAAGCAAGGCACCCACTCCAGGCTCATGGACTTCGATGGCCAAAAAATCATCCTCGGGTCGAGCAGCCGCAATCTTTGCAGTTGTTTCTCCCATACCAAAACCAATTTCTAAGATTTTGGGGCGATTTTTTTGATTGATTGGCGTGCTCAAACCAGAAGTCTCACTATTTTGAAAACTTTTCTCCCAATCAATGGTCTGACCGGTATAGGGCAATAGAAATTGGGGCCCTAAGGTTTCAATGGCCTTGGCTTGACCGGGCGTCAGACGACCGGTGCGAAGAACAAATGATTTGATGCGATGTAAGTAGTGCTGCGTGCCAGAACCCAAGTCTTTTTGCGCCTCTTCAAAAGAAGTTCTCAAACGCGGAGTTTCAGAATTGCTCTGTGCCTTACCTTGATCATTACTTTGATCATTAGTTTGACCATTACTTTGCTCGTAACTTTGGTCGTTGCTTGGTGGATTCTTTTTTGACATGGCAGTCATTTTAATCGTGAGATGATCAAAACCCGCCTTAAAACAAATATTTGCGAGTTTTGGATAAGAGTTGAGTTCAGTAATTTGTTTAGTCAGATATTTTTATTATTTACCTTAAGGCTAATACTTTATACTTATGACAATTATTAGAGATTTGTCATATTTTGTTTAAAAAGAAGAAACAATTAGTCGATGGCATGGAGAGTTTTGACACCTTGGTGGGCAAAAGCTCTGAGATTCATGGTCGCATGACTGTGCATGACAGCATTCGCATTGATGGCAAAGTCTTTGGTAATTTAGAACCCGCTGATAAAAACCCTTGTAGCATCGCTGTGGGTCCAAGCGGCGTGATTGAGGGCAATATTCAATGCCACAGAGCCTACATTGCTGGCAAAGTGACTGGCAATATTTACGCCAAAGAACTGATTGTTCTTTCTGATACAGCGGTGGTGTGCGGTGACATCAGCTCCGACTCATTCAATGTGGCTTCTGGCGCTGTGGTCGATGGCATGATGTTGCAAGCCACACGCAAACTCGGCCAAGCTCACCGCCAATCAGAGCCTAAAAGCAATATTCCTTCAAGAACGACCAATAAACTTTAAGCATTAAGGCTTAGAGCTTTAGAACTTTAGGGCAGAAGAGCTTTATATGCTCTAGCGCCTAAATTCAGACCTGATAAGGTCTCGAGATACTCCTACAGTCTTATTTAGATCTTTACGAAGACCACTGGACCACACCAGTCCATGCCGTGAGTAAAACGACCACCCCAAACACAATGCGGTACCAAGCAAAAATGCGGAAGTCATGGGTGGCCACATAACGAATCAGCCAGCGAATACACACAAAGGCTGAAACAAATGAAACCGCAAACCCAATCCCTAAAGTCGGGCCAAAGCTTGACCAAGAGGTGTCACCTAAAACGTGACGTAGTTTGATCAACTCATAGAGTGTGGCTCCTGCAATCACAGGAATCGCCAAGAAGAAAGAGAACTCTGTGGCCACTTTGCGAGGTAAGCCAAACAACATGCCACCAATGATGGTGGCTCCTGAACGCGATGTTCCAGGAATCAACGCCGCACATTGGGCCAAACCAATTTTGAGGGCATCTCGCCAATGAAGGTCGTCCACACTTTCAATCTGACGAGAAATCAGAACACCATCACCCGCATCAGATTCAAGTTTTCTTTGGCGGGCTTCTGCCCAAAAAATCACAAACGCACCCACAATGAATGCTGTGGCGACTGGGATTGGTGAAAACAAAACACTTTTAATGTATTTACCGAATAAGAGCGCCAGAACAATCGCTGGAATCGTGGCAATGATGACGTTCACGGCAAAACGCTGAGAGGCTCTTCTTGAAGCAATACCTGAGACCACACTGATGAGTTTCTGACGGTATTCCCAACAGACTGCCAAGATGGCGCCAAACTGAATGATGACTTCAAAGGCTTTGCCTTTGCCATCATTAAAGTCCAATAAATCCCCTACCAATATCAAATGACCTGTTGAAGAAATCGGTAGAAATTCTGTGAAGCCTTCGACCAGGCCCAAGATGACTGCTTTAAGAATTAAATAAAAGTCCATAGCTGGATGATAAACAATTAATTCTTAAATTTATTGGAGTTTTTAATACTTCAAGCAAAGATGCTTATTCGTAGCGTAAGGCTTGGATTGGTTGCATATCAGATGCTTTGCGGGCTGGGTAGTAACCAAAGAAGATTCCGATCACCGCAGAAAATCCGACCGCCAACAAAATTGAAAAGATTGATAAGTTGACTGGCCATTCAGCCAATTCAGCCACCAGCCAAGTTCCAAAGGCTCCCAATAAAATTCCGAGCACACCACCAATGGTCGATAAGGTAATCGCTTCGACTAAGAATTGCGACAAGATGTCTTTGGCTCTTGCACCAACTGCTAAACGCAAACCGATTTCTCGGGTTCTCTCTGTGACAGACACCAACATGATGTTCATGATGCCAATACCACCGACCAACAAACTGACCGAGGCCACTGCGGCCAATAGTATGGCCATGACTTTGCTGGCAGCTTCTTGAGCTTGAAGTATTTCTGTCAAATTACGCAAAGAAAAATCATCGGGTGTGTTGCCTGTTAAACGATGACGTTGACGCAGCAGCTCTCGCACCTTTTCTTCGGCTTCCTTCATGTCAACGCCCTCACGAGCTTTGATAAAAATGGAACTGACTCGGCCGATGCGCCCCTGTAATGCTCCGAAGATTTTGTTGCGTGCAGTCGATAAGGGCATGATGACAATGTCATCTTGATCTTGACCCAACATGCTTTGACCTTTGCGCTCCAAAAGTCCAATGACCGTAAAAGGCACTCCTCGGATGCGAATGATCTGATCGACTGGGTCTGTTTCACCAAAGAGTTCACGCGCAACTGTTTGACCAATAATGGCCACCTTGCCAGCACTCGAAATTTCCCCAGCTTCAAACATGCGCCCACTGATCAAGTTCCAGTCACGTGCTTCAAAATACTCAGGGGTGGCACCCACAATCGCTGCCAACCAGTTGGCATTGCCCCACACAATCTGGCCACTGCCTCGTTGCGTTGGAGCGGCCACTTGTATTTCTGATATTTCTCGCATGACGGCCCAAGCATCATCCTCAACCAGAGTTTGTGCTGTACCAGTGCCACCTCGCACACCTGCAGTGGTGACTGAACCCGCCCAAAGGATCATCAAGTTTGAACCCAAACCCGCAATTTGTTCTTTGACCCGTGTTTGAGCACCACTACCGACCGCCACCATCACAATCACGGCAGCCACACCAATGATGATGCCCAGCATCGTCAAACCAGAACGAAGTTTGTTGACTCGCAGGGCTTGAAGGGCAATGGATAAATTCATGACTTAGAACCTAAATCAATATTGGCATGGGTATCACTCAACACTTTGCCATCTTTGAAGGTGATGGTTCTGGATGCATACGCTGCCACATCCGGCTCATGCGTGACCACCACCACAGTCATGCCTTGTTGATTGAGTTGCGTTAAAAGCTCCATCACTTCAGCACTGGTTTTAGAGTCCAGAGCGCCTGTGGGCTCATCGGCCAAAATCAAATCCGGATCATTGACCAAGGCTCTGGCAATGGCAACTCGCTGTTGCTGACCTCCTGATAGTTGAGAAGGCGTATTCAGAAGACGTTCACCCAAGCCCACCTGTTCTAAACGTTGTTTGGCATGTTCGTAACGTTGCTCTTTTGAAAGTCCTGCCAAAGAACCTACTCGCGCATACAACAAGGGCAAGGCCACGTTTTCTAAAGCTGAAGTTCGGGCCAAGAGATTGAATTGCTGAAACACAAAGCCAATACGACGGTTACGTAAATCGGCCAACTGATCACCCGTCATATTGGCGACATTTTCTCCACCCAATAAATATGATCCAGTGGTGGG
>CAYVBV010000148.1:0-2569 GCA_964449745.1 uncultured Polynucleobacter sp.
CGCTCTTTACCAGCTTTGTAATCTTTTAATTGCTTCACAGTATATGCAGCATGCTGACCAGCCAACTTAGGATATGTGCCGCCGCCACTCACGCCATTGGCGCCATGACAACCCATACAAGCAGCGATACCGCGCTTGGCATCACCGGCGTTGTACAAAGCCTCGCCTTTTGCGGCGTCTGGTTTTGCAGGGCCTGCTGGCGCTTTTGCTGGTTCATTGGCAAACGCCACGCCTGCTAAAGATAAGCCTAAGGCAATAACCAATGAATGTAATTTGGCTGAAATTGTTTGGCGCATTGTGCTCTCACTCTATCTGTATATGATGCGAAGATTCTTCAATCTTTATTTTTAAATAAACAACTTATTCTCAGCCAGAGATTTTACAATAGGTCTAACCTATAAACACCTATGTCGACCCTTCATCAAGCACAATTTCTTGTCACCATTAACCATTTGGCTGACTTACCCACTTGGGACACCCCCGAGGTGGCTTTTGCTGGCCGATCAAATGCGGGCAAATCGACTGCGATCAATGTACTTTGTCAGCAAAATCGCTTGGCTTTCGCAAGTAAAACCCCTGGAAGAACGCAACATATCAACTTTTTCGGTATTTTAACGAAAGATAAGACCAATTTAGCGAATTTAGTGGATTTACCAGGCTATGGCTATGCTCAAGTTGATTTTAAAACTCGAGCCCATTGGAACAACTTGCTATCAACCTATCTTCAAACAAGGCCGAACCTAAAAGGCATGGTGTTGATCATGGATTCACGACGAGGAATGACCGATTTAGACCAGCAAATGATTGAATGGTTTAGCCCCACCGGTCGACCCATCCATGTTTTATTGACCAAATGCGATAAATTGAATCAATCTGAGAGTCGTTTAGCACTGAAAAAGCTCCAAAATAAGCTAAAAGAGCTGAATCCTCATGGGCCCTATACGGCACAACTTTTTTCCAGCACTAAGCGCATTGGACTTGTTGAAGCAGACGCCTTAGTATCAGAATGGCTCGGTATTGAAGCATCAAGCGCTCATACCAGCAATGAAAATCGTGTTTCTAAAAATCTAAAACCCCAACTTTCTTCATAAGGTTTTATATGCAACTTTTTCACCGTCCTCGTCGATTAAGAAAAAATGACTGGTCCCGTCGACTTGTTCAAGAGCATCAGCTTTCAGCCAATGACCTGATTTACCCTGTGTTCTTGCTAGAGGGCAACAATCGACAGGAAGAAGTTCAATCAATGCCCGGCGTGAGTCGTGTTTCATTGGATTTGTTAATTCCGATTGCCAAGGAATGTGTAGCATTGGGCATTCCAGTCATGGCCTTGTTTCCAGTGATTAGCAATGACTTAAAAACCCCTGACGGCAAAGAAGCATTTAATCCCAATGGTTTGATACCACTGGCCGTTAAAGAACTAAAGAAACATTGCCCTAATCTGGGCATCATGACCGACATCGCCTTAGATCCATATACCAGCCATGGTCAAGACGGGATCATTGATGAAAATGGCTATGTCTTGAATGATGTTACGGTTGAAGCCTTGACCAAACAAGCTTTAACCCATGCTCAAGCAGGTGTTGATATGGTTGCCCCATCAGACATGATGGATGGTCGTATTGGCGCCATTCGTGAGGCACTAGAAGCCCATGGATTTATTCATACATTGATCATGGCTTATTCAGCCAAATATGCATCAGCGTTTTATGGTCCATTCAGAGATGCTGTTGGTTCGGCTGGCAATCTTGGCAAGGGCAATAAAAAAACTTATCAAATGGATCCAGCCAATTCTGATGAAGCATTACGTGAAGTTGCTTTAGACATCGAAGAAGGAGCAGACATGGTGATGGTCAAACCAGGTATGCCTTACCTAGATATCGTTCGCCGTGTCAAAGATGAATTGGGTCACCCAACTTTTGCTTATCAAGTCAGCGGCGAATACGCCATGATCAAAGCAGCCTCGCAAAACGGTTGGATTGATGGTGATGCTGTCATGATGGAATCATTGATGGCGTTTAAGAGAGCTGGTGCTGATGGCATCCTCACATATTTCGCCAGAGATGCTGCGCGTCTATTGAAAAATCAAAGCTAATTCAGTGTTACTGCAAGCGCTCTAAAAAACGATCGGGTTTCATAAAACCAATCACTCTCTTGGATTGATTTTCTAGACCCTGCGCATCAAACAACAAAATGGCGGGCGGGCCAAAGAGTTCGTATTTTTTCAATATGAGTCGATGCTCAGAAGTATTTTTTGTGACATCCACTTGAATCAATTGATAGTTACTCAATGCTCTCTTAACTCGCTCATCACTAAACGTCAGCAACTCCATTTCCTTACACGTCACACACCAATCGGCATAGAAATCAAGTAACACTGGCTGACCCTTAGATTTCGCTTGCTTCAACTTCTCTTCAAGCTGGGCCAAAGATGAAACTCTTTCAAAAACAATTCCTGATTCGAGTCGATGAATAGCCTCATTTGATCCTGATGAACTTTTTGAAAATATGGGCATAGCAACCCAAATGGCCAAACCCACTAAGAGCAATCCAAATAACTTTTGAACAAAGA
>CAYVBV010000148.1:2669-4220 GCA_964449745.1 uncultured Polynucleobacter sp.
CCAAGGGTTTTGAAGCCATGCTTGAATGTTTGCACCAAGCGCTGCTGTAATCATTCCGGCAATGCTGTACATCAATGCCATACCCAAAACATAAGATATGGCCAACACAGAGGCTCTCAGTTTTGAAATATCTCGATGCTGATTATTTTTCGAACCAAAAATCACGCTCGACATAATCGGCAACATGGGCAATACACAAGGTGTTAAGGCCATCGCCAAACCTAAGATAAAAAAGGCTAGCAACAATACAAAGGGTGAAATACTTTTTAGTAGGTTTGCTAACTGACCTGCATCATCACGCGCACTCCAAAGTGCCGATATTCCGGGAGTTTGTTTTGCAACTTCAAGCTCAGGTTCTTCAAGTAATACCCCTCTAACCACTGTTTGAGGTGCAGCCAAGGTGAATGAAAGCTCCATTGGTGGATAACAAACACCTTTGTCTGCACAACCTTGCAATTCCATGACCACAACAAGTCCACTGGCCAATCGGTTATTGATCAAAGGCAGCGTCACACCAAATTCTTGAGGATAGGTTTCTAATTCTTTTCCAAAATTCTCATCAAACTTAATTTTTCCAGGAGGTAGTATGGGAGTGCCCAAAGAAACACTTTGCGCTGATTGAGCAATTCTAAATTTGATAGATTCTTTATAAACATAGTAGCCATTGACTGGCTTGACAGTAAAAAATATTTCTTGCGCTGAAACATATTCCGCATCTGCTTTGAAAGCTTCTTCTGGCGCTAAAAAATTCTGTGCCTGTAAACCAAATGGAAGCAAGACCAATATGAGGCAAGCAAATATTCTTTTAATCATTTTGAGTTTATTTGTTCATCTAACCATTTTGCATAAGCCGGCTCAAGATCGGTGACTTTAATCGCCATGATTTCAGGCAATTCATACGGATGATTGTCTTTAATCCACTTCATCAACTGATCTTTTTTTAATTGATTGGTCTTAAAGTGGACTGGATATTCTGTGGAGGTCTCAGCCTTGCCCTGCCATTCATAATATGAAGTGCAAGCTGCTTGCACTTGCACGCACCCTGCCATGCCCTTTTCTAAAGCTAGTTCAGCAAGTTTTTTTGCATCAACTTGCTCTGCAACAGTTGTAATCACTAGAAAGTAGACAGACATATTTCCATTATCTTCCAAACAAAAAAGCCTGGCAAAAACCAGGCTTTTCTGACATCGGACTAAGCTTATTCAGCTTTTGGTGCTTCTTCAGCAATCTCAGGACGATCCAAAAGCTCTACCAAAGCCATTGGAGCATTGTCACCAACGCGGAAGCCAAACTTAAGGATGCGCAAGTAACCACCTGGACGTGTCGCGTAACGTGGGCCTAGCTCAGTAAATAGCTTAGTCACCATTTCGCGATCACGAAGACGGTCAAATGCCAAACGACGGTTTGCCAAATTATCTTTTTTACCTAAAGTGATGAGTGGCTCAACTACACGACGCAACTCTTTAGCCTTAGGCAAAGTTGTTTTAATAACCTCATGTTGCAACAATGAATTAGACATGTTGCGCAACATCGCTAAGCGATGTGAGGATG
>CAYVBV010000149.1:0-2811 GCA_964449745.1 uncultured Polynucleobacter sp.
AGTGTGGCAAGCCAGCGCGTCGTGAAACCGACACCATGGATACTTTTGTTGATTCCAGTTGGTATTTCATGCGCTATACATCGCCAGGGGCCAATGCCATGGTCGATCAGCGCAATGATTACTGGATGCCGATGGATCAATACATTGGTGGTATTGAGCATGCCATCCTTCATTTGTTGTACGCACGTTTCTGGACCAAGGTCATGCGTGACTTGGGCTTGGTGAAGTTTGATGAGCCCTTCAGTAATTTGCTCACGCAAGGCATGGTCTTGAATGACACCTACTACATCGATGAGCCCAATGGTCGTAAATCATGGATCAACCCAGATGATGTCTTGGTAGAAACGGATGACAAAGGTCGACCTGTATCAGCCAAACACAAAACATCTGGCAAGGTTGTGCAAATTGGCGGTGTTGAGAAGATGGCCAAAAGTAAAAACAATGGCATCGACCCACAGTCATTGATTGATCAATACGGTGCTGATACTGCGCGCTTGTTCACGATGTTTGCTGCTCCTCCTGAGCAGCAGTTAGAGTGGTCTAGTTCAGGTGTAGAAGGGGCTTCTCGTTTCTTGCGTCGTTTGTGGACCTATGGATCAACTCATGCGGCAACGATTCAGGCAGCCAATACAAAATTACCAGAGCAGTTAACGGATGCTGATCAAGCCTTGCGTTTAGAAATACACAGCGTTCTTAAGCAAGCCAATTTTGACTATCAGCGCAAGCAATACAACACGGTGGTCTCTGCCACCATGAAAATGCTCAATGCCTTAGAGCAAGCGAAAACCATTTGTCCTGAAGTGCGTCGTGAGACCTTGGGCATTTTATTGAGAGTCTTGTACCCCGTGGTGCCACACATCACTTTCACGCTTTGGAATGCGGCAGGATTTAAAGAGCAATGGGGTGATTTATTGGACGCACCATGGCCCGAAGTAGATGAATCTGCCTTGGTTCAAAATGAAATCACTTTGATGATTCAGGTGAACGGTAAATTAAGAGGTCAAGTCTTGGTGCCGGTGGATGCTGATCAAGCCACGATTGAATCCTTGGCCCTGGCCAGTGATGCCGCTGTGAAAGCGATGAATGGTGCGCCAGCCAAGAAAGTGATTATTGTTCCGAAGCGTTTGGTCAATATTGTGATTTAAAGAATAGGGTCAACCGAATACCACATCATTTTTATTGATTAGATGACCCATTGAGATTGAAATAGAGCAAAATAGCTAAACCATGAGCAAATCAATCACCACACATTCAACTGGGCGCCGTCAGCTCTTGGGGGGTGGTGTTTCTTTGTTGGCAATGAGTGTCTTGAGTGCATGTGGATGGCGTTTGCGTGGCAAGGTCGATTTACCCTATAAGAATATTTTGATCAGCGGCAACATGACACCCGAGTTGCGGGATGACTTGGACATGATGTTTCGTGTCAATGACATTCAGATTGTTAAGTTGGTCAAAGAAGCTGAATTGGTGCTTGAGATCATTTCTGAGCAAAATGCCCGTCAGGTTTTGTCATATAACGGTGCGGGTCAAATCACAGCCTACCGCATCATCTCTAGAATTGTTTTCAGAGCCTTTGACCCCAATGGCATTGAATTAATCCCTGAGTCTGATATTTATCTCACGCGTGACATTGATTTCAATCAATCGAATATTCAAGCTTTCGATCAGCAAGTGGCTGACTACGTGAAGAACATGCGCATTGATATCGTTTCGCAATTGATGCGCCGTTTGGCGTCTATTAAAAAACTGCCCACTCAAAAAGCTCCTGCTGAGTCAACGCCAAAGAGTCGCTAAATATGCTGAAGGCGGATGCGTTTGAGGCTCATTTGGCCCAAGCAAAAAAAACTGGCCCCCATCCCTTATACGTTTTATCTGGTGATGAACCCTTATTGGTCATGGAGCTTCAAGATCAGTTGCGTGCCATGGTGATGGCTCATGGTCACACGGAGCGGGAAGTCATGATGCATGAAAAAGGTTTTGATTGGTCAGCACTCATGAACGCCGGTCAAACCATGTCTTTATTTGGTGATAAGCGCTATGTGGAGCTACGCATACCGACAGGTAAGCCTGGGCGAGATGGATCGGATGCCATCAAACAATTTTGTGCCCAAATACAAGATCAAATCAAAAACAAAGATCCTGTGGATACAGTGACCTGTATCTTTTTACCCAGAGTGGATTTTCAGACACAAAAATCAGCCTGGTTTACTGCTTTGGATGAAGTCGGTACAGCAGTCAGAATTGACCCAATTGACCGCACCCATTTGCCCAGCTGGATTGCAACCCGATTAAAAAAGCAAGGTCAACAAGTTGAGGCGGGTGAGGCAGGTCAACGAGCTCTGCAGTTTATGGCCAATCAAATAGAAGGTAATTTGATTGCGGCACATCAAGAGGTGCAAAAGCTGGGCTTGTTATATCCAGAAGGAACGCTCACAGAAGAAAATATTCGAGATGCGGTACTCAATGTGGCCAGATACGATGTCTTCCAATTAACTGAATCTTTACTCTCAGGTGATTTGGCCAGATTCAATCGCATGGTCGATGGCTTGCAGGGGGAAGGTGAGCCATTGGTTTTGATACTTTGGAGTGTCACAGAAGAGGTGAGATTACTCAACCGATTACGCCAGGGTGTTGATCGAGGAGATCACTTGCAAATGCTCATGAAGATGAACCGTGTTTGGGGCAATAAAGAAAGATTAATCCCTCAAGCGCTTCAAAGACTCAGCACTGATCGCTTGCAAAAAGCGCTGACAGTGCTCAGTGGCTTAGATAAACAATCCAAAGGCTTACAAATCCGCAAAGGTGATGGCC
>CAYVBV010000149.1:2911-4176 GCA_964449745.1 uncultured Polynucleobacter sp.
GACGCAATTGCCTTGATGAAGGCCATTGGTCAAAAAGCACGTCAGGCATCTCGTGCCATGGCCAAGGCATCGACTGCCTCAAAAAATGAGGCATTGGTGCATTTGGCCGGTTTAATTAGAAAGAATGCCGAAGCTCTAAAAGCTGTGAACGCCAAAGACATTGATCGAGCCAAAGCCAATGGCCAAGACAGTGCTTTCATCGATCGCTTGACACTTACCGACAAAACCATCGCCACCATGGCAGAGGGCTTGGAGCAAATTGCGAAGTTATCAGATCCCATTGGCGAAATGAGCAATATCCGAAAAATGCCATCGGGTATTCAGGTGGGACAAATGCGTGTGCCATTGGGAGTCATTGGCATCATTTATGAATCTCGTCCAAACGTCACCATCGATGCCGCAGCACTTTGTTTGAAGTCTGGTAATGCCACGATATTGCGTGGTGGTTCAGAGGCGATTGATTCAAACACTGCTTTAGCAAAACTCATTCAAGAAAGTTTGGCTAAGGCTGGTTTACCAGCAGATGCGGTGCAAGTCGTTGAAACCACCGATCGTGCGGCCGTGGGTGCCATGATCACCATGAATGAATACATTGATGTCATCGTGCCACGGGGTGGCAAGAGTTTGATTGAGCGTTTGATGGCTGAAGCCAGGGTGCCCATGATCAAACACTTGGATGGTATTTGCCACACATACATTGATGTTTTGGCAGATTCTGCGAAAGCCATCAAGGTCTGTGACAACGCTAAAACTCAACGCTATGCGCCATGCAACACCATGGAAACATTACTAGTCCATGAGGCCGCCATCAAAAACTCTTTGTTACCTTTGTGCAAAATTTATCAAGACAAAGGTGTGGAGTTGCGCGTTTGCAAAAAGACTAAACAAGCACTTGAGGCTGCAGGTATTAAGAACTTAGTGGATGCCACTGAAGAAGATTGGTCAACAGAATACTTGGCACCAATTTTGTCAATTAAGACAGTCAGCAATATGGATGAAGCGATTGATCACATTAATCATTATGGTAGCCATCATACTGATTGCATCATCACGGAAGACTATTCAGCAGGTATGCGTTTCTTAAGAGAAGTGGACAGTGCCAGTGTGATGATTAACGCCAGCTCTCGTTTTGCCGATGGTTTTGAATATGGCTTGGGTGCTGAAATTGGTATTTCTAACGACAAACTACATGCCAGAGGTCCTGTAGGCTTAGAAGGTTTGACCTCGATGAAATACATCGTCTTTGGTCAAGGCGAGATACGTAC
>CAYVBV010000150.1:0-4171 GCA_964449745.1 uncultured Polynucleobacter sp.
AAAAAGGTAATCTTAGACCCACACGGGTGTTATCCAACCTACCCAAAACATTCATCGGATTGTCCCCCAAGTTTAAATTGATACCAAATGGGGTGTTACCCAAATTGAAATATATTCCTGTTCTAATCATCTTTTCACCCAAAGATTCGTTACCTCTAATCTGAACGTAAGGTTCAATTCCTTTGGATACCAAATAACTCAATATATCGTCAGGGGTATTGTTTCCTGTTTGTTTATCAAGTTCCAATTTTAGTTTTGGATAATTCTGTAAACTCTGATTGATTGTGTCTTTTGTTTTGTTATCCAATTTGGTAAGGTTCGCACCACTGAGAGCATACGTCAAAGGTGACAACTGTTCATATAGGGAACGTATCTCTTTTTTCTCAGATTCAGAAATAACAAACTTCATATGGTATAAATACAACAAACCCCCACTTTTGGGTGGGGGTTGTTTCTAATTTACTTTGGTGTTACAGGTACAAGACCCACAACCACAACTTTTCTTTTCTTTTTTTGAGAACACCAACAATGAGACAGCACCACCCAATAATAGTACGGATATTAGAACATTTACCATACTGATAAATATCTTATCCCTTGAGTTTTTTCAGTTCCTCACGGATCTCAATTGCTCTCTCGAAGTTAGATTGATCGATTACTTCTTTGAGTTCTTTTTCAAGTTGGTCGATGGTCTCTTGGTTAGCTTCCCTCTCCTTGATCATATCACGGAGTTTGATAGCGAGTTCATAGTCCTCGTTCTCGATGGCAACCTTGAGTTCTTTTTTCAGACCTTCAGCACCTGTATATTTCTTTTTAGGTTCATTGAATAGGTTCATAAAGTCTCCACCACCGATAGGGGTTCTACGAACAAAACTGGTAATGACCATCCCACCATCTTCAGAGGTGAAGGTTTCTTTGGTCCATTCTCCGTTTTCGTCTTTTCCTTTTTCAACATTCTTATCTCCACGAAGGTTGAGTTTACCATAACGGGGGAAACCACCGAACATTTTGCTTAGTTCATTGAACATATCATCGAAGTCATCATTTCTTCCAAACATAACTTTTTTGTTTTGATTTTTATTTTTATCTTTGTCCCAATATTAGTAAATAATGTGCCAACCCCAAAAATATAATCTATTCTGACAAAATGTCAAATCGCAAAAATATCAAACTGTCAAATTGACAATGTTGGTATTTGGTAAAATAGTTGTATATTTGTGGTGTAAATCAAAAACTGTAATAACATGATTGAATCGATGGATGATAATGATAAGGGAGCAAAATCCCGTCAGAAACAAAGTGGGACACCAGTCTTGGATAACTTCTCCAAAGACCTAAATAAAATGGCTGCCGAAGGGAAACTCGATCCCGTTATCGGTAGAGAAATGGAAATCCACCGAATAGCACAGATTCTATCTCGTAGGAAAAAGAACAACCCCATCATCGTGGGGGAACCTGGTAGTGGTAAAACCGCTATCGTAGAGGGACTCGCCAACAAAATCGTTCAAGGTGACTGTCCCCGAAATCTTCGTGATAAACGCATCGTCCTGTTGGACCTCACCTCAATTGTTGCCGGTACCAAGTACCGTGGACAGTTCGAGGAGCGTATGAAGGTTATCATCGAAGAACTATCTGAGAATCCAGATATCATCGTCTTTATTGACGAAATCCATACGATCGTAGGTGCGGGTAACGCATCGGGATCAATGGACGCATCCAACATCTTCAAACCCGCTCTTGCCCGTGGTGAAATCCAATGTATTGGAGCAACCACTCTTGATGAGTACCGCACCAATTTCGAAAAAGACGGAGCACTCGAGCGTCGATTCCAAAAGGTGAGTATCGATTCTCCTTCAAAAGAGGAAACCCTACTTATCCTTCAACAATCGAAAGGTCGTTATGAGGATTTCCACAAAGTCCTGTATACCGAGGAAATCTTGGAGATGTGTGTGAACCTCGCAGATCGTTATATTACCGATCGTGAGTTTCCTGATAAAGCGTTTGATATCTTGGACGAGGTAGGTGCCCGTAGTCAAGTGGAAGTGAAGATGCCAGAATCCATCGAGATCCTAAAGCAGAAAGCTTTGGAACTGAAACAACAAAAGATGGAGGTGGTGAAGAAACAAGACTACGAACAAGCAGCTGAAATCCGTGATAAGGAAAAGAAACTCTTGGAACGTTTGGAGAAAGAAAAAGCTAAGTTTGAAAAAGAACAGGCTGAAAACAAGAAACCAATCGATCCTGAACTCGTCCTCACGGTGGTTGCTTCAATGACAAAAATCCCAGTCAACAAACTGTCAATCGATGATAAGACAGCTCTTGTGGGTCTTGAGGAATCACTCAAAAAAGAAGTAATTGGTCAAGATGAGGCGGTAAGCAAAATTGCTCGAGCAATGCGTCGTAACCGTCTCGGTATCAAAGATCCGAACAAACCAATTGGTTCGTTCATCTTCTTGGGTTCAACTGGTGTAGGTAAAACTCACTTGGCAAAACAACTTGCCAAGCAGATCTTCGGTTCGGCCGATAACCTTATCCGTGTTGATATGAGTGAGTATCAAGAAAAACACACCGTATCCCGTTTGATCGGAGCACCTCCGGGATACGTAGGTTACGATGAGGGTGGACAACTTACCGAACAGGTAAAGAACAAACCTTATTCTGTGGTATTGTTTGATGAGGTTGAGAAGGCTAACAAAGATATCTTCCATACCCTTCTCCAAATGTTGGATGAAGGTCACCTGACGGACTCTCTTGGACGTAAGATCAACTTCAAGAATACCCTGATCATCATGACCTCAAACATCGGTGTAAAGAAACTTCAGGACTTCGGTACTGGTATCGGATTCGGTGGTTCGTCATACTCGAGTGAAGAACAAAAAAAGGAAATCCTTAAAAAGGAAATGAAAAACTACTTCTCACCCGAGTTCCTAAACCGTATCGACGAAACTATCATCTTCAACTCCTTGGATCAAGAATCTCTCAAGAGTATTGTTTCTATTGAACTGAAGAAATTGATGAAGCGTCTTGTTGATCTGAAACTCAACTTCACTTTCGATGACAAACTTGTTGAACACATCTCAAAAGTAGGGTTTGATGAAGTGTATGGTGCCCGACCCATCAAGCGAGCTATTCAAGATGAAGTAGAGGACTTGGTATCTGAATCAGTTCTCTCCGATACAGTCAAGGAAGGAGAACCCTACACCTTGACAGTCGAAGATGACAAAGTGGTTATCAAGTAAAAAGAAGGGGGTCGATATCGACCCCCTTTATTTTTTACAAAAGTTTGATTCAAGACCGTAATACATACATCTCAATAACGAAACTTCAATTCGTAGGTCATGATATTGATCACCAACTTTGGGTCTATGACCATCTCTAATAGTTTGGAATAATTTATATTCTATATCTAGAATTCTTCTCAAAACGTCTTGTTCACTCATACTCAAAAAATTAGGCAAAAAAAAGAGGTCAAATGACCTCAAATTAATTATTCTCCAAACTCCTCATTTCGATTCAACCAAGTGGTTAAAATATATTTATCGTTCGAAACGGGAACATGACCTCGATGTACATACGGCCATGGTGCTGGCCAAACTAAAAAGGTTCCTTGCGTTGGTTTTACCATCATGTCAAGATGTAGAAACTCAGTTTCTCCACCGACCTCAACATCATTCAAATAAAACATCACGGCAAATATTCTATTGTGAAACTCCCAATACTCACCTTCTGTGTGGTACGCCTTGAAATGTCCCTCATTTTTCTTGTATTTCTGTAATTGCCAAACGGGATAATATGTTCCTCTATTGAAAAGGTAGTCGGCAGTATCAAACTCCTCATTTGTCTTAAATCTTTGAATGTACTCTGAGATTTTTTCGTTAGACATTTTTGTTATATACTGACTATATTCGTCTAACTCAGGATTATCAAGAAGATTGAAATCAATGGTATCTTTAAATCCAGGATCATACCCTGAAGCCGTAACCCCTTGATAATGATATTCTCGATTTTTTTCAAAAATATCAATTAACTCATTACAAAACGATCTACTAAGAGTTCCAGGGAATATACCCAACGTGTCTTTGAGGTTCATATTCGTGTTTTACGTATCCTAATCGTTCGATCATTTTATGTGCCGTGTGAATTGCAGTCTGAAGATCTTCGATAACCACAT
>CAYVBV010000151.1:0-4111 GCA_964449745.1 uncultured Polynucleobacter sp.
GTGCAAACGGTGCAAATGGTTCTTCTGGCACATCAGGTTCAAGCGGAACTTCTGGCGCAAACGGTACAAGCGGATCGAGCGGCACAAGTGGTGCAAACGGTGCAAATGGTTCTTCTGGCACATCAGGTTCAAGCGGAACTTCTGGTGCTGCGGGAACATCTGGATCGAGCGGCACAAGTGGTTCGAGCGGAACACGAGGTTCTTCTGGCACATCAGGCTCAAGTGGAACTTCTGGTGCAGCAGGTACATCGGGTTCAAGCGGAAGTGCAGGAACTTCCGGTCAAACAGGCACTAGCGGAACCAGTGGCGTATCAGGTGAAGGCGGAGCTATCAACCTCGGAGTTATTATAGCATACTCAAGCAGATTGATTTGATATATATAACTAAACAAACTAACTTATAAAATATTATGGCACAAAATACATCACCAATATTCGGATTAACTCCAAGAATGAATGGAATAAATATAACAACTACATCAACGGCACCACGTAGTGATGCCGGTGTTGTTATTGGCACTAACCAGTTTGTTGCTTTTGCTTCTGGCCCTTCTGGTAGTTATGTTCAAAAAATAAGATTTTCTTGTACCGCAAGTACTGCTACAACCAGCGTTGCCACAGTATTGCGTGCTCATTATTGTACGGTAAATACTGGCACTCCCAATTCTACTCAAGCATTTTTGCTCGGAGAAATATCCGTCGGTGCGATTGCTGCCGCCAATGCTAATAACGCAACAAACTTTTATGAACTACCATTAAACTTTGCGATGCCAGCAAACACATATATTCTTGTATCTCAGCACTCAGCACAAACTACCAATCAAACGTGGGAATCTCTTGTTATAGGCAGTGATTATTAATAAAATATATAAACCGTTATGAATTTTCCCGGCACAGGTATAGATACATTTGGCATACCATCCAATTTTAAAGGAGATGTTCAGATATTTCACGCAAATAACTTATCTACTATAAGTTTTCAGCAATGGACAAAACCGCGTGGTACAAATATGACATATATTGTTTGCATTGGCGGTGGGGGTGGTGGAGGTGGTGCTCATAGCGCTGCTTCTGGTACAAACGGAGGTGGCGGCGGAGGTGGAGCGTGTTCTGGTATATCTAAAACAATCGTACCAAGTTTTCTTTTACCTGATAGTTTGTATGTTCAAGTTGGTGTGGGTGGATTGGGTGGTGCAGCCGGTAGTGCTGGTGGTGCTGGTACAAACTCAATTGTGTCATTAAATAATCTTGCCGGATCAAGCGCAACAACAGATATAATTGCATCAAATGGAACTGCACCGGGTGGAGGAGGTGCTGGCACCAACGGAGCAGTCGGTGCAGCAGGTACGGTTCCTACGGTATACGGGGGAAACATCATATCTACAATAGGTCTATTGACATCCACCGTTGGGTTGGCTGGCGGCGCCGGTGGATCGGTTTCTGGCGGTGCTGGCACCAGCATTACGGCGTGGGCTGCGCTTCCACTAAGTCCGGGTGCAGGCGGTGCGGGTGCAAGCAACACAAATTTTAACGGAGGCGCACAAACTGCTACTGCTGCTACAAGTTTTGTATTTATGAATTGGCCGAACACCGCTGGTGGAATTGCGTCGGGCGGTACAGGCGGAACAACATCTGCACGTAATGGTGGCGCAGGAGTTTCATTTCTTGCTCCATTTTTTCAAAGTGGCGGAGCGGGTGGCGGTACTAATGTTTCTGGCGTTGGTGGCGCTGGTGGCAAGGGCGGCATAGGTTGCGGCGGGGGCGGAGGCGGAAAAGGAACTACAGGTGGAAGAGGTGGTGATGGTGGCAATGGACTGGTTGCTATTTTTTCGTGGTAAGTTATGTTTAACTATCCAATACGTTCAAATGATTTACAGGATTTTCCATATCCATCAAATAGTGATGTTTATGTATTTGTTGGACCAACTGATGATGATTTGGCGACAATAAATTGGAAAACTTGGAATAAACCAAAAGGGTCTACAATGGCTTATATTCTCGCCGTTGGTGCTGGCGGAGGCGGCGGGCGAGGATTTCAGCGTAGTGCTGGTGGCGACGGCGGTGGCGGAGGTGGTGGTGGATCTGGAGCAATCAGCAGATTATTAATACCATCATTTTTTTTACCAGATACATTATATATTAGACCGGGATCTGGTGGTGAAGGTAGCAATACAAATGGCGTTGCTGGCACAAATGGTGGTATAGCATATGTATGCTATTCTCCAAGCATAACTGCTCCGAATGTATTGATTCAGTCGTCTGATACACAGGCTGGCGGTGGTGGTACAGGAACTGGCGGTGCGGTTGGAGCAGCGGGGACGGCGGGAGGCGTGGCATTAACACAAACTACTGGTGCTCAACTTGGAATATATGGAGCGACTACTGGTGTGGCGGGAGCAGCAGGTGGCAATCCTGGTGGCGGCAACGGTGTATCAATCACAAATGTTTGGAGTTTAACTATAAATAGTGGCGGTGCTGGTGGTGGCGGATCTACCGGTGGAAATGCAAGCGGAGGAGCTTTAGACCCACAAATAGCAACATTTTTTACATATATAAACTGGCCAAACACCGCAGGTTCATTGGCAATCGCTGGAACCTCTGCGGCTGCGTCACGTAATGGAAGCGGTGGAGTTAATGTATGGAAGCCATTTGTAACGTGTGGTGGTGCGGGCGGCGGAACAAATGATAACAACGGCGGAAATGGTGGAAACGGTGGTATAGGCAGCGGCGGCGGTGGTGGTGGAACTGGTCAAACCGCTGGCAGAGGAGGTAATGGCGGGCCAGGAATGGTAATGATTATATCTTGGTGATATTATATTTATATAACATATGAGAATACAAATACAACCATTAACATACAGAGCAGGCATAGGAACTGGATTAGAAGTTCCTTCTATATATGGCAATCCAGCATTAAATGTAAAATGGCAGATTGTTACAGATACTGGATATCCATTAGAAACTGGAGAGTTTCAGATGAGTACACAACAATGGGAAGATTGGCCTGCTGGCCCAGATAATAATTATATAGAAAATATTGCTGCTGCATATCTGGGAGTTAATGTTGTATAATATAATATTGTATGAATCTATCAAATCTAGTTCCGCCAGGATTAATAGGCCCAACAGGACCAGCCGGTTCTGGTGGAACTAGCGGTACATCGGGCGTAAGTGGTACAATTGGATCCAGCGGAACGTCTGGTATCAATGGGTCGTCTGGTACTAGCGGGTTAAATGGCACCAGTGGTACTAGTGGATTAACCGGATCTAGCGGTGAATCCGGTTCATCTGGAACGTCTGGCACAAGTGGCGCAACGGGAGATTCTGGCTCAAGTGGCACATCTGGTACGAGCGGCTCGTCTGGCTCAAGTGGTACATCAGGCACAAGTGGCGCAACGGGAGATTCTGGCTCAAGTGGCACATCTGGTACGAGCGGTTCGTCTGGCTCAAGTGGTACCAGCGGATCGTCTGGAACAAGCGGACAAAATGGTTCTAGTGGATCATCTGGTTCTAGTGGAACTTCTGGTTATACGCCAGAAAATATGGTTACTAGCTCGTTTCAGTTAAGTAACGATGGTGGAGTAGCATTTAGCAGTGCTAATAATGTAACGTTCGGACAAATTACTGCATCAAACATAACTGTAACTAACTTGTATGTTCAATACGTATCAAGTTCCGTTGAATATGTTTCTGGCAGTGTTTATATAACTGGTTCTCTTACTGTTTCTGGTTCTACAAATTTAATTAGTCCAACAGGCCAAACGATATTATCTACTAATGCGGATGTTATAGAATTTACTGGCTCGTTGTTTGCGTCGGCGTCGATGATTGTTACTGGAAGTGTTTCTATCGAAGGAGGACTTACTGCTTCATTGTATGGCACATCCAGTTGGGCAGTTACAGCATCGTATGCTTTAAGTTATTCTGGAACCAGCGGAACTTCCGGTGAAAACGGAAGTAGCGGTACCAGTGGAGAATCCGGAACATCTGGTAGTAGTGGGACATCTGGTACAAGTGGAAGCAGTGGAACATCTGGTACAGGTGGTTCAAGTGGAACAACTGGCACGAGTGGAAGCAGTGGAACGTCTGGTACAGGTGGTTCAAGTGGAACA
>CAYVBV010000152.1:0-4109 GCA_964449745.1 uncultured Polynucleobacter sp.
GAGATGTGGGACTTTCAACGAGATATGCTTACAACTTTCCATGAGAATCGCTTCTCCATTTGCAAACTGCCTCGCCAAGTTGGAAAGACCACAACGTCTGTAGCATACTTACTTCATTATATACTATTCAATGAAATGGCTACAGTGGCTATTCTCGCTAACAAATCCGCGACTGCTCGTGAAATCATGGGGCGCCTTCAACTTGCATTTGAATATCTACCAAGATTCCTTCAGCAAGGCGTCAAGGAATGGAACAAGGGTTCTATTGAACTTGCTAACGGATCAAGATGTTTAGCCGACTCAACGTCTGGTTCATCTGTTCGTGGTAAAACCTTTAACGTCATCTTTCTTGACGAGTTTGCGTTCGTTCCTAACAATATCGCCGAAGCATTCTTCAACTCAACTTATCCTACCATTTCTTCTGGTAATACGACAAAGGTTATCATTGTATCAACACCAAACGGTCTAAATCTATTCTATAAGATGTGGACAATGGCTATTGAAAAAAAGTCAGACTATATTCCAATTGAGATTCACTGGTCGATGGTACCAGGTAGAACTCAAGAGTGGAAAGAACAGATTATTCGTAATACTAGCGAAGAACAGTTTCGGCAAGAGTTTGAGACAGAATTTATCGGTTCAACAAATACACTTATTCATCCATCAAAGATTAGGTCACTCGTATTCAAGAATCCAATAGCCAGAGATGGTGATATGGTTATCTATGAAATGCCTCAACCAGGAAGAACATATGTTCTAATCGCTGACGTAGCCGAGGGGCAGGGATTAGACTTCTCAACGTTCTCAATCATAGATGTTACAGAAATCCCATATAGGCAAATAGCTAAATATCGTAACAACAAGATCACTCCGTTGCTATTTCCCACGATTATTCTCACGGCAGCACGAAAGTTCAATGATGCGTTTGTGCTAGTGGAAATCAATAGTATCGGGCTTCAAGTTGCGGATATTCTACATAATGAACTAGCCTACGAAAATCTCATCAAGATTAGAACGGCTAAGGGTAAACAGGGGCAACAAGTTACTCCTGGATACACAAAACAGATGCAGTTTGGTGTCAAGACTTCGACTCAGACTAAAAAGATTGGTTGTGCAAACCTGAAATCGCTTATTGAAAACGATAAGTTGATTATAAATGATGAACACACGATCATGGAACTAACTACGTTTTCAGCAAACAAGCAATCGTTTGCCGCTGAAGAGGGAAATAATGACGATTTGGTTATGACTCTGGTAAATTTTGGTTGGTTGACAGCCCAGAGATATTTCAAAGAAAGTATAAACATAGACATTCGTAGAGTTTTGCAGGAAGAGCAACTAAAGATTATGGATCAGGACATAGTGCCTTTTGGTATTATAGATAATGGGCTAGAGGATGATTACGAAAAAGATGATAAAGGTGAATTGTGGCTTCGGGATAGAGAACGATACTATCCATTTGATGACTTCAACTGGCGACAAAAGTTGTAAATCTTGAAAACTCTAAATAATATTGAAAAAAGTAACAAAAACTTTTTGTTGTAAAGGAGAAAAACGATGGCTTTTCAGTTGTCACCAGGTGTAAATGTATCAGAAATTGATCTAACAACCATTGTCCCTGCGGTTGGTACTTCAGACGGTGCATTTGCGGGACGTTTTGTATGGGGACCAATTATGGAGGTTGTCACAATCTCCGACGAAGTTAGACTTGCTGAACGATTTGGTAAGCCTGACGCTAACACATTCAAGGAATTCTTTTCTTGCGCCAACTTCCTTGCCTATGGCAATAATCTAAAAGTAGTTCGTGCAGCTAACACAACAGTAGCAAGAAACGCTTCTGGTGGCACAGAAGAAGTTCTTATCAAGAACAGAGAACAGTATGAAATTGACTATCTTGATCTATCAGCGAATGCCGATGTCGGTATGTTTGCCGCACGGTATGCTGGCGCATTAGGTAATAGTTTAAAAGTAAGTGCTTTTACCGATTCTTCAAATTCAATATCATATGCTGCTTGGACATACACAGACGAGTTTGATGGTACTCCAGGAACATCTAACTTTGCTACAGGTGTTGGTGGAGCAAATGACGAAATTCATATCATCGTTATTGACGAAGATGGTCAGTTTACAGGCACATCAGGCACAGTTCTTGAAAAATTTGCATATGTTTCTAAAGCAGGTGATGCTAAAAACGATGATGGATCATCAAACTATTATGTAAATGTTATTAATGATCTTTCAAAATATGTTTATGTAATGAACCATGGTGCAAATAGCACAAGTTGGGGAACAACAGCTTCAAATACAGCATTTAATTCTGGTGATAAGTCATATACAGAATCATTAGATGGTGGTTTAGATGGCGCACCAGCTGATGGAGATATCAATCTTGCTTATGACAAGTTTGCAAACCCAGAAGAAGTTGATGTGTCACTCATTGTTACTGGTGCTGCATCACAGGCAGTATCTGAACATATTGTTGATAACATTGCTGAATCACGCAAAGACTGTGTTGTATTCATCTCACCAGAGTATAGCGATGTTGTAAACAATGCTGGCGGTGAAACCACAGCAATCACAACATATCGGAATCTATTCAACTCATCTTCATATGCATTTATGGATTCTGGTTGGAAGTATCAGTTCGACAAGTATAACAACGTCTATCGCTGGATTCCTCTCAATGGTGACATTGCTGGTCTTTGTGTTCGCACAGATACAGAGCGTGATCCATGGTTCTCACCAGCCGGCTTCAATCGTGGTCGCATCAAGAACGTTGTAAAACTTGCTTGGAATCCAAAGAAGGCTGATAGAGACGATCTATACAAGATTGGCGTAAACTCAGTCTGCACATTCCCAGGCGAAGGTGTTGTTCTCTATGGCGATAAGACAATGTTGGCTAAGCCATCTGCATTTGATCGTATTAACGTTCGCAGACTATTCATTGTTCTTGAGAAGGCTATTGCAAGAGCATCACGTTACTCACTATTCGAACTAAACGATGAGTTTACTCGCGCACAATTTGTTGCACTAGTTGAACCATTCCTCAGAGACGTTCAAGGTCGTCGTGGTATTTACGACTTCCGCGTTGTCTGCGACACATCAAACAATACACCAGAACGCATTGATCGCAACGAGTTCTGGGGCGATATCTATATCAAACCTGCTCGCTCTATCAACTTCATTCAGCTTAACTTCGTTGCTGTTCGCACCGGCGTTGCGTTTGATGAAATTGTTGGTCGCTTCTAATATGTTGAATAAATACTTCAGAGGAGAAGAATAAAATGGCTTTCAATTTAACACAGTTTAGAGCGCAGATGATCGGAGATGGTGCAAGACCAAATCTCTTTGAATGCAACATCTTTTTTCCAGTTGAGGGCGGCATCATTGATGGGGCTGACCGCGCTGGACGCAAGTTGACATTCATGGCTCGCGCTGCTCAATTGCCCGGCTCTACAGTCAATCAAATTCCAGTCATGTACTTTGGTCGTGAACTAAAGTTTGCTGGTAATAGAACATTTCCTGAATGGACAATAACAGTTATCAACGACGAAGACTTTTTGGTTAGAAAAGCCTTCGAACAATGGCTAAGTGGTCTTAATGCTCACGCAGGCAACGTTAGAGAAAGAGAATTTGTAAATAATGCTGCTTATACTAATGATGCTTACATTCGTCAGTTCAATAAGGCTGGCAATGAAGTTATCAAGGAATATAAGTTTATCGGTTTGTTCCCAATCGACGTTTCACCAATTGAAATGGATTGGGGCGCAAATGATCAGATTGAAGAATTTGCTGTAACGTTTGCATATCAGTGGTGGGAAGATGCTCAAGGCATTACCACCGATATTTCTCGCTAATATATAATATGAGTGGTGGGAGTAACATTCCACCACTTCCTTCCATTTAGGAGTTTTCTTTGTGATTCAGCTTTTTGGCTTCGAGATTAGCCGCAAAAGACAACAAGTTCAAGACGAACAGGCTAAAACGTTTACACCGCCTCAAAACGATGACGGTGCAGTAACGATTCAGTCTGGTTCTTACTATGGAACCTATGTTGATCTTGACGGTGTTGTTCGTAATGAAATAGAACTTATCACTCGCTATCGTGA
>CAYVBV010000153.1:0-4107 GCA_964449745.1 uncultured Polynucleobacter sp.
ATATCAACTCTGACAATGTCTGAAGCCCAGGCAGGTACTAAACGGTACATCTCGGGCGTGCCTTACTACAACACCGGCGGTGTTGTGCGAATTTCCGATCTTAAAATTTACAACTGGATAGGACAGACCTATCGCGATGCTGACCCGTTGTCTATTCAAGACGGTGACAATCTTGAAAGCACCACGGGCGCAATTATTTCTGCACAGACCAAAACCTATGCCGAAGTTGAAGGACCAGCCACCTATCTTGACAATGGCATTCCCATAGCCGAGACTGGAAAAACATCAGCCAACATCTACACATTCGGCGACATCGATGTCAACATCAACGGAACCACAGCAGCCGTGGCTCGTATCACGGCTGTGGCCAACAACGTGAATGGTACTGGATCGGCAGTTGAATTGCCAACACTGATCAATGTGTACTCATCGTCGATTACCGGAGTCAATGAAGAATCAATTCCTGTATCGTCGAGTCTTGGAGCCACTTATACGGATGCTGGCCGCCGAATCAAATTATTTGGCAGCAGTGCTACCGATGCCACACCTGCCTATGATTCCTCTGTGAATTATTACACCAACCAAGCCTGGACTGGGGCAGTTACAGTGGAAGGAACCAACGAAGCCGTGGTGCGTTGGGGCGTGATTAAAAATGTCACTACAGATTTCACAGACTACTTGCCAGTGGGTCCCGACCTTGCCACAGGTCGTACCGGCTATCAATATTTTACATTTGCGTTCCGCAGAACGTCAGTGGCCAACTTTGATATCACCATCAATGGTAAGATATCGGGCTTGTGGATCGCTGCACCTGGCACGGACATTGACGACACATCTACATTAAACGGCTGGCTTGATGCCAACGCCAACTATGCAGGATCGGGCGTACCGGGTGCCAATACCGCAGCCGGCGGAAACGGCAGCAACGGTTGTGCTCTGCAATCATCAGATCGCATACCCACAGGCGTTGCAATCAGCGGAAGTTATACAATGACCCTAGGCGGAGAAAATCTTTCCAACGCCACTGGCAAGCAATGTTTTGTGAGAATACAGTTGGCTGCCGGTGATTATGTCAACTTGATTAACATAGGAGCGGCAGCATAATGGCTATCTCCGACAATCAAAAAGTTGACTATCTCTGGAAGAAGTTGGGCTACGGCGTAGCCAAGACAGATTCCATTGAGTTCAAGCGTGCTTACAACGAAAGCATCTCTAGTCCCTTGTTGGTGCGTGGTGACAAAGTTTGGCAACGTGCCGGAGATATTCCTGTGGTCAAGCCTGCCAGCACCACAGACATCATTGAAATCTACGACGATTCTGGTACATCACAAACTTCGGTAGAGTGCGAAGAAGATATCACAGCCACCAACAATCGCACTTGGAAGACAGGTCTAGTTGACTGGATCCCTCCCGAGTTTGGATCCACGTATGTGGTCAAAGTCTATGTTGACAATCCCGGATCGACAACACCCGAGACTACCGGTACACAACTGTTGGCTGCCGGCGCCGGCAACGATGACGAATGGTTCTTTGATTACCAAGCCGGCATCTTGCATTTCATTGGCGAAAACTTGCCTGTGGACATTGCCGACAGTGTCACTGATAAAACCATTTACATTGTTGGGGCGAGATATATAGGACCCAAAGGTGTAGGCGCAGCCGCTGGTCAAACTGCCAACATTGGCAATCTGCGTGTGATTGATACCACTATCTCCACGCTGGACGGCGCCAAAGATCTCGTGCTAGATGCCATTGGCCCTGGTAAAATCAGTCTCAACGACAATCCTCTCTCTGATGTTGCTGATCCCGAAGATCCACAAGATGCGGCAACCAAAAACTATGTTGACACTCGTTTCTTGGATTTCAACGACGACCGAATCATCAAGGATGATACTTCCATTGTCATCAACGACGACGGAGTTGATCCCGGTGTCATTGATGTCACAGTGGACGGTGTGGCACACAGCCAGTTTGATGCCACAGGATATGTGATTGGATCTACTACAATTTCCAGTGGCACTATCACTACCACTGGTGTTCTGGACCTTGATAACTCGGCCGCAGTAAACCTTCCTGTTGGCGGCACCGCAGATCGACCCGTGTCCCCCACTGCCGGCGATCTACGCTACAACACCGATCTTGCATCGGCTGAAATCTACGACGGCAATGTTTGGGTAAAACTCAGCAACAACATTGAATCGCAGATAATCGCACCCAATGGCGCTGATAACACATATACATTAGATCAAGAAGCCACCACTGACAGCGTGATGGTGTCATTGAACGGTGTGATACAGAGCCCTGCTGCTTATTCGGTGGTTGGAACCACGCTGACATTCAACGAAGTGCCGTTGTCCACGGATATTGTTGATGTGCGCTTCTTGGCCACCACTGTTGCCACACGTTTGGCATCGGCTACCGCACCCGCTAGTGCCACAGCCAGCGGTAACCCCGGGCAAGTGGCCTACGACAGCAATTATATCTATGTTTGTGTGGCCCAAAATACCTGGGTTAGAGCCGCTTTGAGTACCTGGTAACATAAATAAAAAGCAACTTCAATACATCTTGCCGTGGCAAGATCGTCACTAGCACTTCTGCACTAAACCACCGTTCCCAAAATAATTAAGAAATAACACACAGAACGGTGTTTCCTCACGGTTTCGGTAAATACAGCGTAATAGTTTAAACTAGGAGCCGAGGAATGCCTAACATTACCCGTATTAAAAACAATCAGATCACCGACGCAACAATTACCGTCGAAAAGATCGCAACAGGTACACTAACTGGTGCTGTCTTTAACGCTGATCTTACGCTAAATTCGAACGTTACCATTGTTGGTAACCTTGCCATCCAGGGCGATACAAGTACAGTACAAAGTACTAACACCTACATCAACGACCCCCTGGTTATTTTCAACAACGGTTATACTGGTACACCCAGTTATGACATTGGTATTTTAGTCAATCGTAACCTAGCCAGCGTTCCTGGTGTAGGTAACGTCAACGCTGCCTTCGTTTGGGTTGAAGCCGACGATGCATTTAAAGCGGTATTGACTACAGAAACTGGTGGTACTGCAGGTGCCATCAACGCAACAGCCGCTGCTGATCTTATTGCTGGTGTTATCACCGGTGATGAACTCACAGACGGAACACTCAGCATCACTGCTGGTGATTTAACAACAACCGGTGATATCAGTGGTGCTACCATCCAGGCCGCCACAGCATTCATTGGTGATTTAACTGGCGACGTAACTGGCAACGTAACTGGTGATTTAACTGGTAACGTCACAGGTAACGTAACTGGTGATTTAACTGGCGATGTAACTGGTAACGTCACAGGCAATGTAACTGGCGACTTAACTGGTAACGTAACAGGTAATGTCACAGGCGACGTCACAGGTGATTTAACTGGTGATGTAACTGGTGATATCACATCCACTGGCACATCGACTTTTGCAACTGTTGACATCAACGGTGGTGCAATTGACGGTACCACAATTGGTGCTACTGCCGCAGCAGCCGGTTCTTTCACAACACTTGATGCATCGGCTGGTATCACAGGCGACTTGACAGGCAATGTCACAGGCGACGTAACTGGTGATGTCACAGGCGACTTGACAGGTAACGTAACTGGTAATGTAACTGGTAACGTAACTGGTAATGTAACTGGCGACGTAACTGGTGATTTGACAGGTGATGTCACATCCAGCGGCACAAGCACATTTGCCACTGTTGACATCAATGGCGGCGCTATTGACAGCACAGCAATCGGTGCTAATGCTGCCTCTACTGGTGCGTTTACAACACTGAGCGCTTCGGCTGGTATCACAGGCGACTTGACAGGCGATGTCACAGGTGACCTAACTGGTGATGTAACAGGTAACGTAACAGGTAACGTCACAGGCGACCTAACTGGTAACGTAACTGGTAACGTCACAGGCGACTTGACAGGCGATGTCACAGGTGACCTAACAGGTAACGTAACAGGTAATGTCACAGGTAATGTCACAGGCGACGTAACAGGCGATTTGACAGGTGATGTAACTGGTAACGTCACAGGCGACCTGACAGGTAATGTCACAGGTAACGTAACTGGTGATGTAACTGG
>CAYVBV010000154.1:0-3813 GCA_964449745.1 uncultured Polynucleobacter sp.
CTGACTGGCCCTGGCAGATGTAGCCCTGGCGATGAGCAGCGTGGTCCACAACCCAAGCCTGGTCAAGCTCGAATGCAGTCTTGAAGACCTGTTTATCCTCGTCAGACAAGAAGTACAGATGCTGGACAGAGCCGTCATTCAGGATGATCGACTGCCATGTCTCATCGTCGTTCTTGCCATGTAGGTTCAGAAGTTTTTCCAGGTACTTATTCTTGACAAGATGCGCTCCAGCTCTCGTTCGGTGTACATACGCATTCGACTTAACAGGTTCGATGCTTGGTGAACAACCAACGATAATGCTGCTATTGGCATTAGGAGCAATAGCAAGCAGGTGAGCATTACGCACTCCACTACCTTCGAGGTCAGCAGGTTCGCCGCGCTCTTTCGCAAGAAGTTGACTCTCTTCAACTGCCTTTTCCTTAATTAGTTTGAACATTCTGCGGTTGGCAGAGACAGCCAGTGCAGATTCCCAGGGGATGTGGTGGCGCTGTAGGTAGCTATGAAAGCCCATAGCTCCAAGACCGATGCTGCGCTCTTGCTGAGCTGAGAACTTAGCACGCTCTAGCTCGTTTGGCGCATGATCGATAAAGAACTGAAGCACGTTATCCAGGAAGCGAACTAGGTCCTGAATCATCCGTGTGTCTTTCCAGGCATCAAAGTACTCAAGATTGACGCTGGACAGGCAGCACACAGCGGTCCTGTTCTCATCGGTGGCAAGGTGGATCTCATTGCACAGATTCGAGCCTTTGATGGACAGGCCTTTAGCTTTCTGCTGTGGGTTCAAGGCCCTGTTGGCTGCATCGATGAAGTTCAGATACGGCTCACCAGTGCGGAAGCGTGTTTCAACAATGCGCTGCCACAGCTCACGTGCAGATACAGTCTCGCGTACAGACTTGTCATTAGGATCAATCAGATCCCATGGCTTGTCATCAACTACAGCCTCCATGAATGCGTCAGTGATGTTAATAGCATTATGAAGATTGAGACACTTACGATTAGGGTCACCACCAGTAGGTACACGTATGTTAAGAAATTCAATAATGTCTGGATGAGAGACATCAAGATACGCCGCATAGCTTCCCTTTCTTGTCTTACCCTGGCGGTAAGCAGTCATGTCAGCATCGACTGTCTTCAGGAATGGGATCGGGCTAGGGGCCACATCGCTAGTGGATCGCACAGCAGACCAGTGACCACCAACACCGCCACCAAGCACTGAGAGCCAACGCAGCTCAGAAGTGTGGCTAATAAGGCCAGGTAGAGTGTCAGGAACGTAGGCTAGGAAGCAAGAGATGGGAAGGCCCTTCGGCTTAGCACCAGGCGATGGAGCGTTAGACAACACAGGGCTAGCAAACATAAACCAGCCGCGAGCTGCATATTCATAAATGCGCTGGGCTAGCTCTTTGTCACCGTAGCTGTAGGCCAAGGCTGCACGAGCATAGGCTTCATCGGGGGTCTTTTCCGACGGTAACATGTAGTAGTCTTTGAGGAGTTTTTCTGCTTGGTCTGAGTATTCATATTTTTTGTGTAGTAGTTTTAATCCGGGGTTAGTCATTTAGTTCTTTCTCTAGTGCTTCGTAATTGTCTTCGATCTTATCAATGAACCGTTGCACAAGATCCTCAGAGTTGATCTGCAAGACCTCAAGCAGCGTTACCTCATCTAGCTGCTTTAGACGGCTCATGACGTCAGTTAATGTTAAAGGCATTTGTGTCCCCTTCTGCGATAGCGTCTCCTTTCTGTTGATCTGTTACAAGAGTAGCATACCCTGAGATGTCTGTCCAGGAATCCATGTAGGTAGGATTGCCATTGACAATTCTGGATATCTTGTTGCAGATCATATCCAGACTTTCACGCTGGCAATTGGATAGCTTGTCCCAGGAGGGCATTTCCCTGAGTAGGGATTTTAGGCGTTGCGAACAGTATGAGACATCTTTATAGCTCCCATAGTTCCGTCCCCGTTCTTCAAGAATCTTGTCGATATCGTTCATGTTCTTTTAATCCTCGGATCGTGTATCCATTCGTCTTTGCACTTAACTGGATCGGGTGGGACCTCAAAGAAGTCAGCCACCGTGCACCCAGTAATGCTAAGCACCAACAATAATGCTGTCGCTATTTTTACCATACTTTTTCCTAAGATAGTTCAAGCTTACAGGCATCTCATCAAAGCTCCCGTTGTTGACCTCATGCAACATCCAAATGCCACGCCAGTAGTTGTTGCCCTGCTCGCCAAGGTAGTCCTCATCGTGCAGGTAGCAGCAGCCGCTGAACAGAGCTGTGAGCTGCGAGCCATCGGCTCTGTTTGCATAGGCAATCTGGCGCCCCTGCACATGCCCCATAACCGCAGACATGTGCCGCTTTGCCAGCAAGGCAGCAGCAGAGCTTACTGGCCTGCCCATGACACCAGAGGTAAAATAATGACAATAAACAATCCCGTCAATAACAACAGGCTGTAGGTACGGGTAAACAGTCCAACCTCTTTCTTCGTAACCGAGATCTTGGATTCCAATCGTTCCATCGAGCTTTGGATCTCCTTCAACTGCTCGGAGAATTCTTTCTTCGTGGTTTCCAAGTGTGAGGACCATGCGGGGGTTGTATTGCTTTTCTTTGTTTTTCTTTCGGCGTTCATTGTAGCTCCTTAAAGGTTCAAGTAAAATGTCCATAGCTTTCTTGGCAGCTTCGATGTCAGTCTTGTATCGGCGCCCCTCAAAGCTTTTCTTTCCTACATCATACGAGGACAGGCTTGGCATGTCAGCGAAGTCCCCAATATTGATAATCACATCTGGCTTCTTGTCTACGATGTATTGACCCACCCAACGCAGGTAGGACAGGTCAACCCCAGGCTTGACTTGGCAGTCAGGAATGACTAGATGTACGCGGCTCATTAGCAATCCTGCTGTGCGCGCACTTCAGCTAGCTCTTCGTCCAGGCCGTCATCATCAGGTTCAACCCCAAGCTCGTCAGGTAGCCAGCGGAATCGTGGCTCTTGGAAGAAAGTATCTAGGACAATCTTCTCACGAATGTCATAGCCGTAGCAGCTAGCCATGAAGTCGCAGAATTCGGCCAGGATCATAGGCCACGAAGCTGCTTCTTCGATAGTAAATGTTTTACTAACGTGCATCTTTGTAGGAAACCCAAAGACACTGTCTACTTGATCGTCATATTCCATCGAAAACGAAAACGTCTTGCTCAAGGGTTGCATACCATTATCCTCCTTAGGTGGTATATTTACTTCGTAGGGAACACCGCTAACTCGCATCTCTTGCTTCCTTCAGTAGCTTAAAGAAGTATTCAGCATCGCAGACTACCAGGGGGCATCTTCGATTCTGTTTAATAACGACAATAGGCTCTCTCTCTTGTGTCGTGTTTGTTTTCGCTTGGTCAAAGAAGCCGTATACGGCAACTCTATCCCTTGACTTGCATTCAATAGAAACGCCAATTCGTTTGGCTGCAGCGGGGCTGAGCTGGATGTCTTCACCCTGCGCCCCCATACTGGTTGATCTGACATCATCAGGCTCCAATCCCTGGAAGGTTTTCAGGATTATATCCCGTGTCCACTGTTGTAGCAACCTTCCCTTGTTTTTTGCGCTGCTTGTTTTCAAGATTGATAACCTTTCTTTTGACGATCCATGCTTTAGGAATGTGCATCCTGGCGTTGCTCATTGTCTTGGACCATGTAGCCGCAATGCAGATGGCATCCTTGGTCTCATCGATGACATAACCGACAGTGTGGCACTCATGCAGACTAGCCTTCACATCTGCTTCCCAGCCCAGGTCAGCTACAGCGTCTACCCATTCGACGTAGACAAGCTTGGGGG
>CAYVBV010000155.1:0-3771 GCA_964449745.1 uncultured Polynucleobacter sp.
CCTGTCGCAAGATTGGTTATCGCGGTGCGGGTACTTTTGAATTCTTGTACGAGAACGATGAGTTCTATTTCATTGAGATGAATACTCGCGTTCAGGTGGAACATCCTGTGACCGAGTTGATCACGGGCATCGACATCGTGCAGCAACAAATTCATATTGCGGCAGGTGAAAAACTACCTTTCCGTCAAAAAGACATTGAATTCAAAGGTCACGCAATCGAATGCCGTATCAATGCAGAAGATCCTGTGAAATTCATGCCAAGCCCTGGAAAAATTCAGTCTTGGCATATGCCAGGAGGTCCTGGCATTCGCGTTGACTCACACGCTTATGCAGGCTATTTCGTACCACCCACCTACGATTCAATGATTGGCAAATTAATTGCCTATGGTGCAACCCGCGAACAAGCCATTCGTCGCATGCGCATTGCTTTATCTGAAGTGGCGATTGACGGTATTTTGACCAACATTCCATTGCATCGTGAATTGATGCTTGACCCCAAATTTGAACAAGGTGGTACAAGCATTCACTACCTAGAGCACAAACTGGAAGAGCAAGCTGCCTCACGTCGTGGCAACACGAAGTAATTTGGCAGCGACTCATCTATGGCCTTTCGTGAATTAGTTTTTACGGTCTCCGAGGATCTCGCTGAGAGTCTCGGAGATGCTCTCATGGAGCTTGGGGCCCTATCGATTTCTGTCAGTGATGCAGCAGCCGATACCGATGAAGAAAAACCACTCTATGGTGAACCAGGATTAACGCCTGATCGCCAAGCTTGGGAACAATCTCAAGTGATTGCCTTATTTGATGAAGAGGGTTTAACTGTGGCGGAAATTTCTTTGGCTTTGACTGAAGAGGGTTTTCAGGTCAATGCTCCCATAGAACGCACCGTTGCAGAACAAGATTGGGTTCGCTTAACTCAATCTCAATTTGATCCCATCCAAGTAGGTCAACGACTGTGGGTTGTGCCCTCATGGCATGAAGCACCCAGTGACCCTCAAGCAGTTTGCTTGGCAGTGGACCCAGGCTTAGCATTTGGTACAGGCAGTCACCCGACCACCAAGTTGTGCATGCAGTGGTTAGAAGAGCACCCTGATTTAGTCTCCAAAACCCTTTTAGACTACGGTTGCGGTTCGGGCATCTTGGCGATTGCCGCTAAACGTCTAGGATGCGGTGATGCTCTTGGCGTTGATATTGACCCCCAAGCTGTGATTTCTGCCAAAGACAATGCTTTACGCAATGAAGTCAAGGTTGACTTTAGATTGCCTGAGGATGACACCCCAGATAGTCAACATGATGTGGTGGTCGCCAATATTTTGGCCAACCCACTTCAAGTCTTAGCACCTGCGCTTTGCCAACGCATCACCCCCAATGGTCACATTGTTTTATCCGGAATTCTTGAGCGCCAAGCGGATGAAGTGATTGCCACGTATCTACCTTGGATTCAACTGCATGTTTGGCGCGAGTGTGATGGCTGGGTTTGCCTCACTGGTCAACTTCAATCCAAACCAGATTCTGGCGACGCTCAAAAAAAAACTTTAGCTGATGCCAAGGAAACTTCAAAAGTTTCCAAAGACTCAAAGGAATCTAGAGCTTCATCAAGATTTGCTCGCTTTTGCTTAATTTCAACCTTGATCATTTTGGTCGCGGTGGTTTTATTGCAAATTATTTACTTAAGCCGTCAGACTTTGGCACTTCAAATCGCCAAATTGCCGCCAAGCATTCAAAACATTGCCTCCACAGCCTTTAAGTCAATCGATACTGTCTTATGTCAAAAACTGGAGTGCCAGAATTTTCCCGTGCGGGACTTTTCAGCTTGGGCGATTGAGTTAGCGAATTTAAAAATTAATCCGCCACAAGCGCAATCATCACAAGTGACCGGTGTTTTAGAGCTTCAAATTCGGAATAAATTGGCCGCTACTGTCGCATGGCCCGATCTTTTACTGACGATTACCGATGCCAATGATCAAGTGTTGGCAGAAAAATTACTGACTCCCAAAGATTGGCTGCCTCCGAATGAAGAAGTCAGCAATCTTGAAAAGAGTTCTGAGGGTTCTCAAGGACCTGAGGAGATTGCGAGTAACGTCTTCATGAATCTGCCCGATGCTGCTGCTGGTTTTAGAGTACGAGTACTTTATGCCAACCATTTGCCCAAAGATACCTCTAAAGAGTAAACCCATTATTTAATCAATGAACCAAGGAATCTCATGTCTAGCTTAATTTGCGGCTCTATCGCCTACGACACCATCATGAATTTTGAAGGTCGCTTTCAAGATCAAATCTTGGCCGATCAGATTCATATTCTGAATGTGGCTTTTTTGGTGCCTAGCATGCGCCGAGAATTCGGTGGTTGCGCAGGCAATATCGCCTATAACCATAAGTTATTGGGGGGCGAACCCATCATCATGGCCACAGTGGGTGGTGATGCCGGTTCTTACTATGATCAATTGGCCAAGTACAAAATCAGCGCAGACCACATTCGTGAACTACCAGAGGCATTTACTGCGCAAGCAATGATTACAACAGACCGTGACAATAACCAAATCACGGCGTTTCATCCGGGAGCCATGGGCGAATCCCATCTCAATAAAGTGGCTGATGTTCTTGCTCATCGACAATCGCATGAATTGAATCAACCCAAAATTGCGATTGTTGCCCCAGATGGCCGTCAAGGCATGATTGAACATTGCCAACAATTGGCCGACGCAAAGATTCCATTCATTTTTGATCCGGGCCAAGGTTTGCCGATGTTCGATGGAAAAGATTTATTGGCTTTCATTGAACAAGCAACTTACGTGGCAGTGAACGACTACGAAGGTGAGATGCTATCCCAGCGTACAGGCCTTTCCCTTGAGCAAATTTCTCAACAAGTGGAAGCTTTGATTGTGACCAAGGGTGCACAAGGCGCTGAAATCCATACAAAAGGCAAAAAAATTGAGATTCCAGTGGTGCCAGTTGCAAAAGCCATCGACCCGACCGGTTGTGGGGATGCTTTTAGAGGCGGTCTTTTGTTTGGCTTAGAGCAAAACTTTGATTGGGAAACCACTGGTCGCTTAGCGAGTTTGATGGGATCAATCAAAATTGCCAGCCAGGGACCTCAAAATCATCAACCATCCCAAGATGAAATCAAGGCTCAATTCAAACAAGCCTTTGGTTACAGCTACTAAACATTTCTATTGTTAGAAAAGAAAAAACCCGCTAAGGCGTTAAGCTCTAGCGGGTTTGATTCCCTTCCAGGAATCAGTCCCTAATTAGATTAAGGACGTGAACCTGTTGGGAAAGGCCAAGCAGCGGCTGGATTTAAAACTGTCTTTGCTGATGAAGCAGGAGCAGCTTTAACCGCTGGCTTTTTAGCTGCTGGTTTTTTAGCAGCTGGCTTACTTACTTTTTTTTTACTACTTTTTTAGCAGCTTTTTTAGCAGCTGGTTTCTTAGCAGCAGGCTTCTTAGCAGCTACTTTTTTCTTAGCAGCAGGCTTTTTAGCAGCAACTTTCTTAGCAGCTGGCTTCTTAGCAGCTACTTTTTTCTTAGCAGCTGGCTTTTTAGCAGCAGCTTTTTTTGCAGCTGGCTTCTTAGCTGCTACTTTCTTAGCGGCTGGCTTCTTAGCTGCTACTTTCTTTGCAGCTGGTTTCTTTGCAGCTACTTTTTTAGCAGCTGGTTTCTTTGCAGCAGGTTTTTTCTTGGCAGTTGCCATATTAAACTCCTTCACGTGAGAGTGATTTACTAATACTACTGATTAAGGAAACCCGACCACACCAATTTCGTGTGAGCGAGC
>CAYVBV010000156.1:0-2431 GCA_964449745.1 uncultured Polynucleobacter sp.
GTGTAAGTAATCACGTTTTGTACATTGATGGGGGCTTTGCGCACTTGCTTGACTTGACTCTGAAACACCTTGCCCGGGAAAGCATCAACCGTGAAAGTCGCGGGCATGCCTTCAACAATGCGCCCCACATCAGATTCATCAATGGCGGTTTCAACCTGCATGTCGGCTAAGTTTTGAGCAATGATGAAGAGTTCAGGGGCTTGCAAACTGGCGGCCACTGTTTGACCTCTTTCTACACTGCGCTTGACGACTACCCCATCGACCGGTGACCGAATCACGGTATCGTCCAAGGCTTTCTTGGCCATACTCAAAGAAGCTTTGGCACTTTTATAAGCACTCAAGGTTTGATCAAAAGCAGCGGGTGAAATAAATTTCTTTTCAATCAGTTTGATGTTGTTGTCATGATTGCGCTTAGCCAAGATGTAATTGGCTTCTGCTTGCTCAAAGCGGGCTTGCCATTCACGAGGGTCAATGCGAGCGATGACCTGGCCTTTTTTAACAACATCATTAAAGTCCACATCAATTTCTTGAACCATCCCAGAAACTTGAGTACCGACCTGAACGGATTTGACAGGATTTAAGGTGCCACTGGCACTGATGGTGACCGCCAAAGGACCTTCGACGATTTGGGCCGTTTTGTATTCTGGGTCACTCCAACCAAAGACAGCACTTAAGACTTTCCAGATGATCCAAAATGCCAATATCACCAAGACAAGATAAACGCCTCGACGAAACCAGGCATGGGTTTGCAATAAGCTCTTGAATTGAGCTTTGAATTGCTTCAACTTGGTGTTCAATTGAGTACCTAAAGGGCCCAGTGGAGTCTTCATAATGATAAGTATAGGGTTTTATGAATAAACCCATGTGACGTGGGTCAAATTTGGCCGTCAAGAACAGTTTAGGGACAGTTTAACGATGGTTTTGAACTGCAAATCAGCCGTTTTTGATGCAAAATGTCAGAATGACTTCTAATACTTTTTGCACTTCCCATGTTCATCATGGGTTTACTCAAAAAAAGCTCGTGACAGCTGTGGCTTTGGCCATTGCTTTATCAGGATCATGGATCAGCTCTTCAGTCCTGGCTCAAGCTTCGGTTTTGACTGTGCCACCCAGCACAGCGAACATCAGTGGTCCTGCTACACAAACCACGCAGCAGATCAAAGCCAATAATCCAAATGCCGAAGTATTAGATTTACTCAGCTTGTACCGTGAAGCAGCATTTAACGACCCTACTTTCAATGCTGCCAAATACAGTTATATGGCGGGCAAAGAGAAGCGTTGGCAAGGACTGTCCGTTTTAGCCCCTCAAGTGGTGGCCACTGGCAATGAAACCAAGAGCGATGTGTTCAATGCCAGAACGGGTAATCGTAATAATGACTTGATGTCCAGAGGCTGGACGGTCAAATTAACTCAACCTTTGTTTAGTTGGGACAAATGGGCGCAGTTCAGACAAGGTGACATGAACGCAGACATTGCTGAAGCTCAATATGCAGCGGCTGAACAAGATTTGGTGATTCGGGTGACGGAAGCTTATTTCAATGTATTGAACGCACAAGATACTTTGAATCTGGCCAGAAATAAAAAAGCATTGATTGGTGAACAGTTAGAGCAGGCTAAACGTAACTTTGAAGTGGGTACAGCCACCATCACTGACACACATGAAGCTCAGTCTCGTTACGATTTGGTTGTTGCCCAAGAATTAGCCGCCGAAGCTGACCTTGTGATTAAGCGTGGTGCATTGGAGCAAATCACTGGCAAGCAAATCACTCAAATCAAATCTTTGGAACCAAGATCCTCGATTGAGGCTGTAGCAAAAAATCGCAAAGTTAAACTTAAAAAGGGTGAGAAACCCACCCCCGTGAATGTTCAACAAGCTGTCACAGTTCAACCGGGTCAAACAATCCAGGATTGGGTGAAACAAGCTGAAGATGTGAGTTATGACATCGTGGCCAAGAAACTTGCCTATGATGTTGCTACGCAAGAGACTCAACGTGCTTATGCCGGCCATGCACCTTCCATCGATTTTATCGGTCAACGAGGCTACAGCGACAGTGAAAACACACTGTCTTCTGACGGCACGATGCTCAATACGCGCTCATATTCAACACAGGCGATTATTCAGCTGACAGTGCCTCTATTTTCAGGTGGGTATAACCAGTCGGTGGTGAGAGAAAAAGCCGCCTTGGCCAACAAAGCATTGGCCGACTTAGAAAACACTCGTCGCTCGGTCGCACAAACCACACGTCAAGCCTATTTAGGCTTTAACAATGGTTTGGCTCAAGTGAAAGCCTATGAAGCAGCTGAGTTATCCGCCTTGAGCGCCTTGGAATCGAATAAATTGGGTTACGAGGTAGGTGTGCGAATCAATATTGATGTATTGAATGCTCAAGACACTTTATTCACGACCCGCAGAGATTTGGCCAAAGCCCGC
>CAYVBV010000156.1:2441-3769 GCA_964449745.1 uncultured Polynucleobacter sp.
TTACTTAAGTAAATTAAGTAAATACTTCTGATTGAAGTATTTACTTTTTGACTTTCAACTCTTTCAATTTAGCAAATGCATCAGCAAAAGCGGTATTCCCTACAGGGGCAGATGAGGATTGTTGTCTTTGACCAGTGGGTTTGACTGATTTTTTCTCATCAGCAATATTTTTACCCTTTACACCATTGGCACCATTAGTGCCATGAGCACTATTAGCTCCTTTAGCAGCATTGAGTGGCGCCACATCGTTTAATTTCATGGTTAAACCAATGCGACGGCGTTTGACATCCACTTCCAGCACTTTGACTTTGACCACTTGACCCGCTTTCACGACCTCATGAGGATCTTTGACAAACTTATCTGCCAAAGCGGATACGTGCACCAATCCATCTTGATGCACGCCAATGTCAATGAAGGCACCAAAGGCTGCGACATTGGTCACCACGCCTTCTAGAATCATTCCAGGGGTCAGTTGATTAATGTCTTCAACCCCTTCTTCGAAGGTAGCGGTCTTGAATTCCGGACGAGGATCTCGTCCAGGCTTTTCTAACTCAGTCAAAATGTCTTTAATGGTCACAATACCAAATTGTTCATCGACCAAGTCTTTCATCACTTCGTTGGCAGCAACTTTATTGATCAATTCTTTATTACCCAACACGGCTGTGACTGGTTGATTGAGTTTTTTGAGTATCTTTTCAACCAAAGGATAAGACTCAGGATGCACTGAAGATTGATCCAAAGGATTATCACCCCCAGTGATGCGTAAAAATCCGGCGGCCTGCTCGAATGCTTTATCACCTAAACGTGGCACTTCTTTTAAAGACTCGCGGTTATTAAATCGTCCCTTGCTATCTCGATAAGAAACAATATTTTTGGCAAGGCCTGCATTCAGACCAGACACTTTAGAGAGCAAGGGAACTGATGCAGTATTCAAATCAACTCCCACTGCATTGACGCAATCTTCAACTACAGCATCCAAAGTTCTCGATAACTGATATTGGTTCACATCATGCTGGTACTGACCCACACCAATGGCTTTGGGTTCAATTTTGACCAGTTCAGCCAAGGGGTCTTGCAATCGGCGCGCAATCGATACAGCGCCACGCAAAGAAACATCTAATTCTGGAAATTCAAGAGCGGCCAATTCTGAAGCAGAGTAAACAGAAGCACCCGCTTCAGACACCACGATTTTTTGTAAACCAAAATCACCCGAAGATGACTTTTGACTATTTAATAATTTCATCAAATCTTTGATCAATCTATCAGTCTCACGGCTGGCGGTGCCATTACCAATGGCCACTAATGAGACTTGATGCTTGACGCACAAT
>CAYVBV010000157.1:0-3687 GCA_964449745.1 uncultured Polynucleobacter sp.
AGTGCTTCTTATCAAAGAGATGCTTCGACTCGATAGTGCGATTACAGATCAAACTCTGACGACTTCGCTGTTTGCCAAGGAATATGGCGGTGGAGAGGTGATATCCACTTTACGGATGTTGTCCACATTTCTCCGAGAAGAGAGCAAAGTTCGTGAGGAGATTGATACCAAGTTTGGCTGGGTTAAGAACTCAGCGATTTTGGGAGCGGTTGCACCATGGCTTTTATTGGCTCTTTTATCCACTCAGAGAAGCACGGTAGAGGCATATCAAAGCGAATCAGGTGTTCTAATCCTCTCCTTCGGAGTAATTTTGACGGCGCTAGCGTTTTTGTGGATGGAGCGAGTCTCTCAGATTCCAAAACCACCACGACCTTTGAAGCCAAGATATAAATGGCAAAGCTCTCCTTTCAGAGATCTGTTGTACCTCAGAGATGGCGAGGTCTAAGGATTGGAGATTGAGCTATTGCATCTGCTTGTAGTTGTGCCAATTCTCTATCTGGGCATCTCATTAATAGCAGAAGAAACGTTAATTGGATCAGATTATCTACCGAAACTGCTTAATGGCGATTTAACAGATAGTGTACATAAGCTCACTTGGACAAAATCGCTGAAGACCAAGCGGCTTGATGACTTAATGCTTGTAGTTGTTGTTCTAGCACTTGTCTTTACTTTAGCTACCTTTGTAGCTATCAAGTATGCAAGGGTTCCGTTTCTTGCGCTTCTCTCGCTCTGCGCCGCCACGATTCTTATTCAGCAAAGGAAGCTCGAAAGTGGGAAAGATGCTTGGCGAGAGAATTTAGATGGAGAGCTTCCTGGCTTATTGCAGATGTTGACACTGATGATTTCCTCTGGAATGGCCCCATTGAGAGCTATTGAAATTATCTCTGAGCGCTGCGAATCAAATCTTTCCTTCGAGTTGGGAATTCTTATTGACCAAGTTAAACAAGGCGAATCCTCATCTCAGGCTCTTGACCAATTTGCCAAGAGGATTGACACTCTTGACTCTCGAAGGTTCAGCAATGCCATCTCTATGGCACTAGAGCGGGGATCTCCTCTTATCCCGGTGCTAACTTCCTTGGTTGGCGATGCGCGTAATGAAGAGAAGATGCGGTTGCTCAGAAGAGCTGGCAGGTCGGAGATTGCCCTGATGGTTCCAGTCGTCTTTCTGCTCTTGCCAATATCGGTTGTTTTCGCGCTCTACCCTTCTTTCACAAATATGCAGATGTTCTAGAGAGTTATCCACATTTTCAAATCCAGCCCGATTCATATCTCAATTTTCGGCGATTATTCGTGAACTACAGACATGGTTCATCTAGCGAGCGAAGAATTGAGGGCGAAATGAAGCGAGGATTCCCTGAATCAAATTCGATTAATGTACTTGAAAAAAGCAAGTCAATTTTCTGGAAGGTAACGGAGTCATTAGCTAATTTGGCGATGTTCTTGGATATGTTGATTCGAGAATTTAGCAAAAAACTCTTTGGGTTGTTTCCGAAGATAGGGCAAGATAAGTTAATTAGGATTAATGAGGCCTACAAAATACACAGAAATAGTTTGCTTGGAATCAAAACTAGCTCCCTAAACAGCTCCCAAACCACCTTCCGCTCAGATTTGCCAGCTTCACCCGACAATAACGCTCTCTGTGAATTGGAATCTGATCGCGAGCTACAACGCGGTGATGTTCCTGGATGGGTGTTAGTGGTATTAATGACTACAGGGCTCGTCACTGCACTTTGGACTATCGCAGCCCCTCGGCTGAGCCAGATTCTCAAAAACTCATTGGATTCCATGAATAGTATCCGATGAAAAACTTTATGCAGTTACGACGTAGCCTCGCGCAAGCAGAAGTGGCTCTATCAGAAGAAAATCTGAACAATACTTTGAAAATGAGAGATCAGGAGTACAAATTAGAGCGTGGCTCAGTTGAAGCAGGACTTGTATTGATTCCAACCACACTCTTTTTCTTAATGATTCTTCAAATACTTCTCGCAGGATCTTGGCAGACTATTGAAAGAGCTAAATTGCACGACTTAGTAGTTGAGCATTCAATCAAAGAATCATTATCCACAGAATCACTCAAATCCAATAAAACGATTGAATTTAGTTCATATGAGTTCGCTGAAGGCTCACAATCCAGTTCAGATGATCATCTCGGTGCCCAACCCATAAAATCACGGACATTATCTATCTCGCAGCAGGACACTCCATTAGGCACATTTCAACTATTTGAAATGAGTACAGAGATACCCATACTTGGCGAGTTCTTCAGAGCAATTGACGGAAATCTGTTTCGAGTCAACAACCGAGCCGTCTCCTTCATCTCTTAGTTGTGATTCATGGTTTGCTTGCCGCGAAAGGCCAATTGTGGCGAACTCGACCAAACCAACTCGACCAAACCAACTTAATTGGATCGGACTTCTACTACTGAAGTTAATCAAAGAACTTGAAAAAGAGGTTAGGGATTTCTGCTGATGAACAGTCCTCAATTAGACGAGAAGGGATCCGCGACAAGCGAATTTGTATTGCTGGCACTTCCTCTTTTCATACCGGCGCTTCTTTTTTTCATTTCGATGGCGAATATATCCAAGTCTGAGATGAATTCATCGATGCTTGCAAGAGAGGCCCTGGCTGCATTCACTTCAAGCGAAAACGATTTAGAAGGGCACCATCGAACTCGGTTACTGCTTGATTATTACTCTACCTCGATCGCTAACTTAACGCTCGCTTCACCTTCTGGATCGAGTTCCAATACGGGTGAGATCATTGATTACTCAATCAAGTGTGCCACCACACCTTGCATCCAACCAGGATCCGCGGTTGAGATGACTCTTTATGCACTCGTTGATATCAGAGATGAATTAAATGGAATTGATAACTTTCAAGGAGGCGCTTGGCGCATGAAGGGTCAGAATATTGAGAGTCGACGGCGGGTAATTGCTACTGTCGCTGGTTACGTGGACAAATGGTCATAAGTACACGACTTCAGGATTTGAACCATAAATTCGAGAGAAGTGATGAGACGGGATCAATCTCGCCTTTAATCATTTTCTATTTCTCCATTCTGATGACTCTAATATTTCTAATTTCAAATGTGGCATCGGCCTACATTGCTCGGAGAGATTTAATTTCGCGAACGGAGTCTGCACTCTTGAAAGCGTCGCAGGAGCTTGATGAATACCGGTACTACTACGGCTCACCCCTAACAAGTTTCTTGGCAGAGCAAGAGATTTCTAATGGAAGTTTGCGGGTGCCAATTGACTGTGCGGATGCTTCACATACCTTTCAAGCTGCAATGTATTCACTCCCAATTAGCATTTTGAGTAATCAAGAGAACCGCCAGCGATCCGCAGAAGGCGAGAGAGAGCGATTTGGGAAAAATAGCCTACAGATAGAGTCGGTAACTTGTGATGGATACGACGTAGCTGCAAAGGTGAGTGAACTTCACGAACTTCCTTTTCAGCTACGTGTTCTAGGTATACGAACTCACTTAAATAGAGTCGAAGTTGGTACCTCATCATTCTTCCTGGAGAATGACTAAATCAACCCATTAACTCAACCCATTAACTCAACCCATTAAGTCAACTAGCAAACTACGTCAGAATTTTCGGTCGTTACCTTAGCGCTATCCTTTACCAATGGCAGATCGCGACTTTCAAGGAGAAATCTCTTCCCTGGAGAAGACTCTTGCCA
>CAYVBV010000158.1:0-3646 GCA_964449745.1 uncultured Polynucleobacter sp.
ATCAACTCTCATGCTCTCCAAACGAATCATTCCTTGTTTAGATGTCACCGCCGGTCGAGTGGTGAAGGGCGTGAACTTCGTTGAATTGCGTGATGCGGGTGATCCTGTTGAGATTGCTAAGCGTTACGATGATCAGGGTGCTGATGAGATTACTTTTTTAGACATCACAGCCACTTCGGATGAGCGTGATTTGATTTTGCACATCATCGAAGATGTGGCTTCTCAAGTATTTATTCCATTAACAGTCGGTGGCGGTGTGCGTGCAGTATCAGATGTGCGTCGTTTACTGAACGCAGGTGCCGATAAAGTGGGCATGAACTCAGCAGCCGTTGCCAACCCAGACTTGGTGTCCGATGCGGCCGCAAAGTATGGTTCGCAATGCATTGTGGTGGCCATTGATGCCAAACAAACTTCGCCCGGTGTTTGGGAAGTCTTTACCCATGGTGGGCGCAAAAATGCGGGCATTAACGCCATTGCTTGGGCACAAGAAGTGGCCAGACGTGGCGCCGGAGAAATTCTGCTGACCAGCATGGATCGCGATGGCACAAAGAACGGTTTTGACTTGGCCCTCACGCGAGCTGTGAGTGATGCGGTACCTGTTCCTGTGATTGCATCGGGTGGCGTGGGTAATTTGCAGCATTTGGCCGATGGCATTAAAGAAGGTCATGCGGATGCAGTGCTGGCGGCAAGTATTTTTCACTTTGGCGAATACACTGTGGGTCAGGCGAAGCAATTAATGGCTGAGCAAGGTATTCCGGTACGGATTTAATGTCGTCTTTGTCATCAATAGATCAACCCAACACATCTAGTCTGAAACATTTATGAGCAATCAAAACGCACAAAACAATCAATGGTTAGATCAAGTCACTTGGAATGAGCAAGGCTTGGTCGCTGTCATTGCACAAGAATTTGATACGGGTGATGTATTGATGATGGCTTGGATGAACCGAGAGTCTTTAGCACTCACCCTAGAAAAAGGCGAGGCTGTTTATTGGTCACGCTCTAGAAAAAAGCTTTGGCACAAAGGTGAAGAGTCTGGTCACGTGCAAACGGTGAAGAGTATTCATTTGGATTGTGATGGCGATACGATTTTGATCAAGGTGGATCAAAAAGATCGCATTGCTTGTCACACCGGTGCGCACAGCTGTTTTTTCTTGGACTTAGAAAACACAGCCAATGGCCCTGTTTGGAAAAAATAGTTTAGAGTAAGTGCATTCAATCATTTAAAAGTCAAAAAAATGACAGAGTCATCTAACTTAGCTAAATTAGCTGAATCATCAAGCGCATCCAATATGGATGCCATCAAACGATTGGCGGATGTGGTCGATGCTCGTCGTGCTGACTTTTTGGCGGGTAAGGCCAACCCGGATGTTTCTTATATTGCCAAGTTATTCAGTAAGGGTGATGACGCCATTTTGAAAAAAATTGGCGAAGAAGCTGCTGAAACAGTCATGGCTGCCAAAGACAGCCGTTTTGCCAATTTGGCCCCAGAGATGCAAGCTAAATTGGTGGGTGAGATCGCCGATCTCTGGTTCCACTGTTTTGTGGCTTTGTCACACTTCAATCTGCGTCCAGAGGATGTGATTGCTGAACTAGAGCGTCGTGAAGGGGTGTCTGGCATTGCTGAAAAAGCGGCTAGAAAATCATAGCCCCAGTTTTGTTAATTCTCTAAATTTCAGGCCATGAGCGCATCAGAGTCCCACAATCATTCAGAAAACTGCATTTTTTGCAAAATTATTGCAGGTCAAATACCCAGCAAAAAAGTCTATGAAGACGATGAGTTGTATGCCTTTCATGACATCCATCCTGGGGCGCCGGTTCATTTTCTGATTGTGCCTAAGCGTCATTTTGCAAATTTAATGAATACCTCTAGCGCAGATGAGGCAATACTGGGTAGAATGCTAACAATTGCACCGCGCCTTGCCCAAGAGCAAGGATGCCGCCCTGGCGACTCCGGGGGCTTTCGTGTAGTTATCAATAATGGTGCAGATGGTGGTCAAGAGGTTTACCATTTGCACATGCATGTGATGGGTGGCCCCCGTCCTTGGAATAAAAACTAATTAGGAGTTAAAAAATGGGTTCATTTAGCGTTTGGCATTGGATTATTGTTTTAGTCATCGTTCTTTTGGTGTTCGGTACTAAAAAACTACGTAACATTGGTTCAGACTTGGGTGGTGCCGTCAAAGGCTTCAAAGATGGCATGAAGAATGGTGAAGAAAAACCAGCTGAGCCAACAGGTCAAATCCAATCTCAAAATGATGGCAAGACTGTGGATGTTCAAGCCAAGGATGTGAACAGAGGCTAAGGCTTCTGGCCTGATGTATTGGTGATGGGTGCAATTAGTTGCGCAAGTAATAAACGCACAACAAATGCAATAAGCGCAACAAACGTAACACTGCAACTAAACAAAGTAAGTTATTTAGAACAGCAGTAGTACAACATCACCCCATCACTCAATACATCTAGCCTCACATACATCATCATTATTTTTAAGTTGAATTCACATGATTGATCTTGGAGTTTCCAAGCTCGCCCTCATTGCGGTAGTCGCATTGGTGGTGATTGGCCCTGAGCGTTTGCCAAAGGTTGCTCGCATGGCGGGTAATTTGTTGGGGCGTGCTCAGCGCTATATGGCCGAGGTCAAAAGCGAAGTCAATCGCCAAGTTGAGTTGGATGAGCTCAAAAAGATGCAAGAGGCGGCTAATTCAGCCATGCAAGATGTGAAGTCGAGCATGAGTGATGTTGGCAGTACACTCAATGAAGCCAAGGAAGGCTTATCAGAGGATGATTCCAAGTCATTGAGTTCTTCTAGCAGTTATTTAAATGATTACGATGACTTTGCCGATAACGGTGGTTATGGGGTGCGTGAGCCTAAAACAAATGTTCGCCAAGGTCGTGACAGTTGGGGTGTTAAGAAATCTGCCATGCCACAGTGGTACAAAAGAAACTCTGGTGTTAAAACCAAGATTCAGTCGGGGGCTGCAAGGGTTAAGCGTTTTCGAAGAGCGGCCAGTCAACAAAAAGCCCCCAAATCATTTTTTTGAAAACTATTTAGTTATCAATACATAAAAAACAAAAATATCTTTTATTAAAAGTACCCATTTAACAAAGACACTCTAAACATGGCTGAGAATCAAACACCTGAAGCAGATAAAGAAGACGGAATACAAGAAACATTCCTGTCTCATTTATTTGAACTGCGTGATCGTCTGATCAAAGCAGTGGGTGCTTTGTTGTTTGTATTTTTATGTTTGGTGTATTGGGCGCCAGATATTTTCCATTTGTTCTCTAAGCCCTTGCTCGATGCTTTGCCCAATGGTGGCAAGATGATTGTGACGGACGTCACAGGTTCTTTCTTCGTGCCCATGAAAGTCACCATGTTGGTGGCCTTCTTAGGTGCTTTACCCATCATCATGTATCAGTTATGGGCTTTTATTGCTCCTGGCTTGTATAACCACGAGCGTAAATTGATTTTGCCGATTGTCACAAGCAGTTATTTACTCTTTTTGGCCGGTATGGCCTTTGCATACTTCTTAGTATTCCCAACAGTGTTTCAGTTCATGGCTCATTACAACGCACCTCTGGGTGCAGACATGGCCACAGACATTGATAAGTATTTGAGTTTTGCCATGACCACATTCTTGGC
>CAYVBV010000159.1:0-3632 GCA_964449745.1 uncultured Polynucleobacter sp.
TACGGGAAAGCGGGAGTGAGCTGCGCGTATAACCTCTGCAATGGTGTCTTCAATGGATCCATTGATGTCAATCCAGTCAATTTGAGCTCTTGGAATAAGGATGTCTCTGGCAGATAGTTCGCTAACCTGAAATACCCCCTCAATCATTGATAGAGCATCTGCATCAATTAAGCCATCAGCTTGTGCTTCTTTGAGTGTTTCAAGAAGTTCTCTGCGTTGTTCTGATACAGAGGAGGGGCTGGGCGTCAGCAAGGCGCTGATGCGTTCTAGGAGGCTTTTCGACTCGGGTTCAGTAGTCATAATGGTTAAGGATAACTGATTTGTATGAATTCAGCAGTATGGATTTGGTTGTTTCAATTTTTTTAAAATAGAAACCTCGAGAGTTTCCATGGCTTCAGCCTCAATTTCATCCTCATGATCAAATCCCTGTGCATGCAGTGTGCCATGAATAATTAAGTGAATCAAATGTTGCTCAATGGATTTTTTTTGTATGAGGGCTTCTTTTTTTAATACAGGTAAGCAAATCACCAAATCAGCCATTAACTCAGATTGTGAGTCAAACTGATATGGAAAAGTCAAAATATTGGTGGCGTAATCTTTGCTACGGTAGGTGGCATTCAATTTTTTACTTTCCGTATTACCCACAAATCTTACTGTGATGTTGGCATCTTGCTGAAGTGCTTGCCTTATCCAACGCGCAACTTTTCTTTTGGTGATTAACTCTGACCATTGATTTGCCAATGAATCAGTTGCAAATTGAATCTCTAAATTCAATTGATATGTTGTAGTCATTCTTGAATAACTAATTGACCACGTAGAGAGTGTGGCATGGCTTCAGTAAATTTAACCGGTATCAGTTGACCAATCAAGCGCTTGGCTTGATTTGATTCAACGTCAATCAGAACCACGCGACCATTCTCGGTCCTTCCTTGAAGATGGACGCCATCCCGAGCCATGCTTTCCATCATCACGCGCTCAGTTTGACCAATCATGCTTCGATTAACTTCGAAGACATGCTCATCAATCAGTGCCACAAGTTTTTTAAGGCGTTCATTTTTAGTGGGTAGCGGTATGTCATCTTTTAAGTTTGCCGCAGGAGTTCCGGGGCGCTCGCTATAGGTAAAGCAAAAACTATTGTCAAACTTCAACTCTTTGACTAATTTCATCAATTGTTGAAAATCTTCTTCAGTTTCTCCTGGGAAGCCCACTATGAAGTCGCTTGAAATTGAAAGATTGGGTCGAATGGCTTTGAGCTTCTTGATGACACTTTTATATTCAAGCACGGTATAGCCACGCTTCATGTTGGCTAAAACTCTATCGGAGCCATGTTGAATTGGAAGGTGCAGATGGTTTACCAGTTTAGGTAATTTTGCATAAGCGTCAATCAATCGTTGCGTGAATTCTTTGGGGTGGCTAGTAGTGAAACGAATACGCTCAACACCAGGAATTTCCGAAACATATTCCAAAAGCAGGGCAAAGTCAGCAATTTCATCAGAGTCAGCCATGGCACCTCGATAAGCATTCACATTTTGACCAAGCAGATGGATTTCTTGAACACCTTGTTGTGCTAAACCAGCAACTTCTGTCAGCACATCTTCAAATGGCCTAGAAACTTCTTCTCCCCGAGTGTACGGGACCACGCAATAGCTACAGTATTTGGAGCATCCTTCCATAATCGAAACATAGGCCGCACCTCCTTCAACTCTAGCTGGAGGTAAGTGATCAAATTTTTCGATTTCAGGAAAGCTAATATCAACTTGTGGCAACCCACTGCTTTGACGTGCTTGAATTAAATCAGGCAAGCGATGCAGCGTTTGTGGCCCAAACACAATATCAACATAAGGTGCTCGATTAACAATATGTTTGCCTTCTTGGCTTGCTACGCAACCACCAACCCCAATGAGGATTTCAGGTCTTTTCAGTTTGAGTTCTCGCAAACGACCTAGGTCTGAAAATACTTTTTCTTGAGCTTTTTCTCTGATTGAGCAAGTATTTAAAAGAATGACATCCGCATCTTCAGGGGTGTCTGTTTTCACCATGCCATCATGATGATGAAGCACGTCAACCATCTTGTCAGAATCATATTCATTCATCTGACAACCGAAGGTTTTAATGAAAACTTTCTTCATTCTTCCATGTATTAAATGAACTGAAATGCAATGATCGCAACAATGGTGGGCGGTAATGCAGCAAGAAATAACCATAGTGCTGAAACGCTACCGTCTGGAAAGTGTTCGCGCAAAATTGAAAGTCCTGCGGGGTTAGGGGCGTTGGCGATGACAGTGAGTCCGCCACCTGTAATTGCACCAGCCACTAGAGCGTATTTGAACTCATCGCTTGTGCCTTCCACCAATGAACCCAAATAAGTTAAGGCAGCATTATCAGTAATCGCTGTTAAAGCAGTGGCACCGTAATAAACCAAAGTGCTGCTCATATTTTCTAATATTGGCTGAAGCCACCATTGCTGCATGCCACCAAGTACAACCAGTCCGGCCAAGAAGAATGCAACTAATAGAGCTTCTTTGAGCAAGAGTGGGTTTTGGAATTTAGCGTAAGCGTGTGTGTAGCCCATGAAAAATAAAAGTAAACCCATGAATACAACTGGATGATGAGCAAAGATCACAATACCCGCTAAAAATAACAAATGAACTGCAACCACAAACAAAGGAATTTCATCTTTGTGGTCATTGGCGTTTGCCTTAGGTAAATCTGTGCGTACCAATAATGTAACTAGAGTCGCGTTGATTGCTACTGCTAGTGCCGCCTTCATGCCAAATGTTTGAAATACAAAGGCGGTATCCCAACCCCAGGCGCTTGCCACCATCAGAATTGGAGGAGCAGCAAAACTTGTTAATGCGCCGCCAATAGAAATATTTACAAACAACACGCCAATTGTTAGGTACATTAACTTTGCGTTAGATGTTTGGCTAAATACCTTTTTCTTTAGTAGAAGTGCTGCCAATGTCATGGCTGCTGGTTCTGTGATAAATGAACCTAGTATAGGAACCAAGCTTAAGGTCACGAAATAGTTCGTTGTGACATTGTTGATGCGGAATAATTTCGACAATAAACCAGAGACCAAGCGAACCAATTCTGAGGCAAAAAAGAGTACGGGGCGACTCGCGGCAACCACCATGATCGCAAAAACAAATAATGGCTCAGTGTAGTTTCTGCTCTCAAGGTATTCGACGGATGGTTTGTATCCACCAGAGGCAAAAGCCATGAAAACAATCAAGATCATTGCCCAAAAGCCAAAAACGGTTTCAACTTCACCTAGCAAATGCCATAAGCCAGAATGGTTTGGCTGCTTATGCGCTAAATGCTCAAAGAAAGAAGATGAGAAGGTGTGCAATACAGCGATTGCAAACAGAGTGGTGGCAATAATTTGTAGGGTAGTTGGGTTCATGCAAAAACCTTTATTTTGTCAATGTGTTGTGAGTATTGTAAGGTAATAAATTAGACAAAATGGTGAATAAACCCATATGTCTAGGGTGTATCCCTAGGAGGGATGCTTGATTGGTTTGCTTGTGAGTACCGCGATAAACCCAAAGGGCTCTGCGATAGAAGAATTTGGTGGCGAATCAGGGATTCGAACCCCGGACCTGCGGATTATGATTAAGACCCAATTTTTA
>CAYVBV010000160.1:0-3561 GCA_964449745.1 uncultured Polynucleobacter sp.
CCACCAGAGCCCTCTTGGTTGGGTGAAAGTCATGAATCATGAGCGAAATTTAGCCTCTGTTGGATATAACTGAGTTCTAGACTGTAAGTTTAGACCACGGGTCTAGTCTTTGGGCCTAGTAGTTAAAACTAGATCTCAATTAATGGTGGAGAAATAAAGGGTAAATGGGGGGGGTGATAACTAACAGAATGAAATTGCAAAGCAGACTCGTTCGAATTCTACTTTTTTCTCTCTTGCAAATCCTCCTAATTTCGCATATTCAAACAACCCCTGCCCTCGGCGCAACGGCGCCCGTTGTTACTCAAAATCTGACGAGTGACTGGATCGGAAATAATGCGGCCTATTGGCCAGTCGGTGCACGCATCTGTGGTACCGATACAGATACATACAAAGTTAGTGCAACATTTAATTGGACGACTGATAATGCTTACATTGGATTAGTTGGATCTGCAACACAATCTCTTGGAAGTCTTTCGGGAACCGAATGCATCAATGCATATTACGTAATTAAAATTTCGAGGACAACAGATACTGTTGATACGCGAAAGTACGTTATCACTTTTAAAGCAGTTAGTACTACTAACACTTACATAGTGTCTACTTCATCTGATCGGCAAATTTACAGTGAAGGAACCATGATTAGCTCAAATAGTCAGCTAGCTGGTTCAGTTACATCGAATGCAACTTCGTCTGGAGGTGTAGCTTCCGTTTATGTCGGAGGTACTTATACTTTTACAGTTAGCAGTGCGACAACGGGTCAGAATTCAAATGCTGCACAAATTTCTACTTACTTTGATCCCAATATTTTTCAAATTGTTAGCATAAGTACTTCTGGTTATTCTGCTGGCACAGCTCTCGGCTTCTTCAATAATTTATGTTCCATCGTATTTACCGTAGGAAATGTGAATTATGGAAATTGTGGAAACAGTAATAAAATGAACGATACTGTCTCTGTAACTTATACAGTTAAGGTAGTTGGAGAAGGAACTCAAAGTAGCATTGTTACTCATATTACGTCGGATTTTGAGACTGGCTCTGGTCCGCAATGGAAATATAACGGAAACACAGCAACAAGCGGTGTGACATCTATAAAATCGTATTTTCCTCTGAAATTGTCCGTAACCGGTGCGGGAACCGTAACTAGTTCTGTCGAAAGTGGCACCATAATTCAGGAGCTTCCTTTAACAACATGTACGGATGGCAATAATTGCAGTGCTGCAAATGATGGAGCGTATTCAACTGAGGCAATTGTAACTCTTACTGCTACTGCATCTGCGGGCTATACCTTTGCTGGCTGGGGCGGTTCATGTTCTGGATCATCGAGCACATGCACACTTTCCATGGATGGCTCTAAGTCTGTTTCGGCAACATTTGGAAGTGGAATATTTCCACTTACTGTGAATTTATCTGGCGCAGGAACAGGAAGTGTCACCTCCAGTCCTTCTGGAATTTCTTGGTCTAATACAGGCGAAGTTTTCTCTGGGGTGCAGTCATATTCCTACACTTATTCGACTACAAATACAGTGACCCTCACAGCAAGCGCTGATCCAAATATGATATTTACGGGTTGGTCTGGCGGTGGGTGTAGTGGAACTTCAACTTGCACCGTTACTATGTCAAGTGCTCAAGTTGTAACCGCAACATTTAACGTTAATCCAATATTGACTGTTAAGATTTTTGCTACTTCAGGATCTAAAACTGTTACCTCATCGGATTCAAATATTAATTGCACTAGTGACAATAGTAATGGGACCACTGGTTCATGCCAGTCTAGCTATGGAGTAAATTCTGAAGTTACACTGACTGCAGCAGCAGGAATTGTCTCTTGGCAAGTAGCACCATCAAGTGCGATTGTGAGTAACTGTACAACTGGCACTACCTGCACAGTTACGTTGTCTAGAGATGCGGAAGTAAGTGCGATCTATACAGGCGTTGCCTTAAACGTCATTTTAGATTCAAACTCCACCGGAAGCGGCAGTATCACTTCGGGCGAAACACCTCCGAAAATTAGTAATTGTGGTGGCTCAGAAAGTCCCATTTGCTCAACAGTTTTTGCTGCAAACGCCAGTGTGACTTTGACAAGGTCAACTTCAAGCGGATCGACTTTTACGGGCTGGAGTGTTTCGGGTGCTACCCCGAATGCAAGCACTTGCACCTCCACTTCTGCTATTTGCGCCTTCACCATAAACGCAAACACAATTGTTACAGCTCAATTCTCGAAAAATGTAACCTTGAATTTAACGACTTCAGGCTCTGGCACCATTGCAGGAGATCCTTCTGTAGGCACTACTTCCTCTGGAAGTTGGAGTAAAACTTTTTCAACTTCGCCCTACCAAGCCATAACGTTAACAGCATCACCAGCAGAGGGATTTAGCTTCTCAGGTTGGTCCGGGGGCTCATGCTCTGGAACTAGTACATGCTCGCTTACCTTAGATGAGGTTCGTTACGTAACAGCGAGTTTTACCGGATCGGCTCTCACTCCAACATTTGATAGCCCTGTCAAAACAAATGGTGGCTTCACCGTTAACATTACAAATTACAACGCAAGTTTCACTTTTTCTCATAGCGTGGGCTCAGGGTCTGTAAGCGCGGGCACAGCTTCAGATTCAACTCTGCCATTGACTGTCACCGGTCTCTCTTCAGGGGCGAGTGCGACTATTACTACGACCACTACGCGCACTGGCTATAACAGTGGCTCAGCAACCGTAACGGGTAGTGCAAAGTCAGATCAGACCATTACTTTCACGCAACCTAGCCCAATGACGTACGGTGATAGCGATCAAGCGCTCGTAGCAACCACAGATGCAACAGGGCTGACGGTTACACTCACATCCAATACTTTAAGCGTTTGTTCTATTGTCAGTGAAAGCGCTCGAATCGTTGCCACGGGTACCTGTTCAATCACCGCTTCCCAGGCCGGAGACACTGATTTCAATGCGGCCACCTCACAGACGAAAACATTTGCAATTAATGGTCAAGCTGCTCTCACTCCAACATTTGATAGCCCTGTCAAAACAAATGGTGGCTTCACCGTTAACATTACAAATTACAACGCAAGTTTCACTTTTTCTCATAGCGTGGGCTCAGGGTCTGTAAGCGCGGGCACAGCTTCAGATTCAACTCTGCCATTGACTGTCACCGGTCTCTCTTCAGGGGCGAGTGCGACTATTACTACGACCACTACGCGCACTGGCTATAACAGTGGCTCAGCAACCGTAACGGGTAGTGCAAAGTCAGATCAGACAATCTCTTTTGGCTCGCTTTCCAATAGAACTTTAGGATCAGGTACATTTACAGTTAGCGCTACTGGTGGAGATTCTGGAAATGCAGTCATCTTCACCTCAGCAACCACTGGTACATGCACAGTTGATGGGACAACTGTAACTTTGGTAGCAGCTGGTACCTGCACAATCTATGCGAATCAAGCGGGAGATAGTAATTACAACGCCGCAACTCAAGTACAGCAATCGATTAGTATCACCGAAGCTGTCGCCTATTCCATATCATCTGTTACCGCATCGCCAAGTTCTGGAAGTGCCACAGTTGGTTATGGGTCAGCAG
>CAYVBV010000161.1:0-3509 GCA_964449745.1 uncultured Polynucleobacter sp.
TGATTGAAGTAATGCCACCACCACCAATCTGTGATGGTATCTATGTTCGGGATATCGAGTTCGCGAAGATTCTGGTTTATGCGTTCCACATACCATTGCCCAAAACCCTCGACGTTGTGTTGGTTCCGATCGAAATAAGCATAGATCAGATCACTGCGATCTCTCCATGAAAGGAGATGAGATCCATCCTTGATGTAGGGACGGAAAGCACCCAAGGTGGGTCCGACCACACAATCTCCGGGATCTCCGTGCAACAATATATTCTTGTCAAGGAACTCTTGGGTGATGTCAAGTTCGGCAGCATTGACACATGTGACTTTGCCGTGCAAATGATCTCGATAAAAGTCAAAATTTTCTATCAACGATGCATAGGTCATCCACACTGTCAACATTTCTAGGTCACTGTGGTCTAGGGATTTCAGCAAAGACACCAAGATAGCAGTACTATCGATGCCTCCGCTCCAAAGCACATTGATGGTTTTACTTCTTTGTTGAGCCACGGTCACAATCTCTGCGGCTCGTTGATCCAGGAGGTCGGTGATGTTATCATTGATGAATGTGAGTTTGGGGGGCCGGAATTCCGGCTGTGACGGGGCCGCCCACGGAGTAGAAAGTCGGCCAATCCTGGCTCGGAAGTCAATGGCTCCAAACACCAACTTGGTTGCGGCACACCACATCTTCCCGTCGCGAGATTGTATGGGGCGACTCAAGTCTTGCAGACTTTGATTTGCGACCAATCTGCTGTTGCTTAATTCTTGCTTGATACTCATGCGATTTTCTGCTTGAATCCAGTCAAGTGTCGATTTTTGTTTGGCATCTTAGATATACAGTCAATGACCTTTGATTGCCAATGGGCATCGGTGAGTGCTATGTCCGATATTGATTTTTGCAAGTCAATGAATGTGGCGTCGTATGATCTCTTGGTGTTTGACAAGTCTTGTATTTCGGCATCAATGATACGGCAGAACGGATCGGGATCTTGGAATCCCGGAGACATGATGTCTTTGAAAGAGGTCATACCTTGTATCAAGTGTGACACTCTGTTATTGATATAGTTGTGTACTTCACTCTGGTGATCGATATAGCACCGCACTATTGTCGCGAGATCTTTGATGTTCTTGACCACGACTTTTTCCCAGTCTGCCACAGGCGCGGCCCTTGTGAAGCGATTCGGCTCTCCAGTGAACTCTATGTCTACCTGTAGTTTGACCAGTTCGCCATTGGTGATTCCCACATCCAAGAAGTTGTCGGCATGAAACAAAACCGGGGTATAATTACCAACGCTGGTGAGATCCACTAGCAGGAACAATCGTTGCGGCATCATGATCAACTGCATGCGTTTGACAAGATTGTGGTCGGCACTTACAAAATAAAATCGATTGGGGTTAGTAGAGAACAGCCCGTACACAGTCATTTATCCTTGGAAAGAATTCAACTTTTCCAGGCACTCTTCAGTGACTCCGGGTTCGTACCACCAATGCCCGCGCCAGTCTTTGTCGTAGTACATTGGCAAATACCTCACCATTCGCCAGGCTATGTTGGCCGGCGCACCTGCTATCTTGATCTTGTTTTCAAAGTAGGCTTGATTCTTATCGAGTTCAAAAATGTATTGCTTGGCAGCCAGTTTGTGTGTGCTACGATCCTTGACGATGAGGTTTTTGAGGTTGCTGTAACTCCAGAGTTGGAACTTATCGGTGTTGTAAAAACTATTCTCGATGTAATCGTCGACTAGATCTAGATCCAATGGTGATCCAAGATCCTTTCTATTGAAATAGAATGGACGTTGTATACTAAATTCCCATTTGAAGTTGAAGTATGTCCACCAGAACCAATCGCCGACGCTTTCCACATTGTCGGGATTGACATCTAATAGATTATCTGTGATTTTGTTTACATACCAGTCGCCAAAGTCTTTGTTGTGAAATCTACTGTTCTCTGGCAGGGTAAACAGTTTGGGAAAATCTTTGATGTGTTTTTTATACGACTCACGGCATCTTCCGTCTTGGATGTAAGACATATATAATCCCACACTGGGACCATAAAGACAATCGCCAGGGTCACCGTGTATGAGTATGTACTTGCGTAGGAATTCGTTGTCGACTTCGATGCTACTGTAACTATGGCATTCTAATTTGTTTGATATGAACTTACTGTAGAATCCAAAGTTTTCAAAAATTGACACAGTACTGAGGGTGACTGCTAGATAGTCCTTGAGTTCATTTTGCGGAATGTTTTTAATAAACGACGAAAGCACAGCAGTACTGTCAATGCCACCGCTCCAAAGAACCATTATTTTTTTGTTGGTCTGTTTGGCATGAGCAAACAACTCCAGGGCACGCCGGTCGTGCAGACTGGCCAAATCGTCGCTGATGTATTCTAGTTTGGGTGGAGCGAATCTGGAGTCACTGGGTGCGTCCCAAGGGGTAGTCCATTTGCCCGACCGGGCCCTAAGATCAGTTGTGCCAACCAGATGCGATGCCAACAGAGTCCATAATTTTCCGTGTGGATTGATTACTCGGTCTCGCCCCGACATAAATTTGGTATCAACCAACAATGATTCTGTGAATACTGTCATGATATAAGTTCGTTGAGTAAGTTCTGTATCACTCTTTTGTAAGAAGCATTTTCAAAAGTAAATTCTTTGTTTATATTTCTTGCCAGGCACTCTTTGACATGTTTTATTGGCACTGAGTAATCGGGAATCATCAAGGCCTTGATGATCGAAGACTTGACATAATCAAAGCGATGAATGACTTCTTCGTACATTTTTATTTCTTGATCTGCTATATCTAAACCAGCGCGATCCTCGGGCATTGTCATTGTGATAAACTTTTTAAATTCCTTCAATCCTTTTATCTGTAAGTCATGATGGTCTTGTTCTAGTTTCGCCATTGAATCGAACACATAGTTTATACGCACAAGAGACTTGTAGAGAAAATTTAGATTCAATAAAAGATTGGCGTCGCCTTCGCCAATTGGACGATCCACAAAGTAGTTGTCGACAGCGGTTGCAAACTTTACGTCTGGGCGCGAGTTCTTGGTCACTGGCTTGCTACAGCCTCGATCGTTCATTTCGGGCCTAGAGAAAGGCAAGTCACTGGAAAACTCCACACAGGAGAAAAAATATTGGTTCACCAAAAGGTGCTGTACAAGTTTTATGGCCGAGTAATCTTCTTCGATCAAATAGAATCGGTTGTCGGCTACGTTTAACAGACCATAGATGGGTTTTTCAGCGGAGGCTTTGAAATTCTGCATGATTGGGATAGTATAATAGAAAAAAACCCCGATGTCAATGCTGACTGTAGGAATTTTTTCTGTGGCCGTCTTCGGGGAAAACTAGATAAATGTCAGGGCTGGGTTGTGGTTCCGGTATCCTGGCACTCTGAGCAGCCACATTCTGTGCAATAGTCGCAACTAAGGCAACTGTGTCCGCAGTGACGGGTACACCCACAGGGACACCGGGGCAAGAGTCTTTGATAGGCTTCTGGGTCATCGATGAAATTCTCCAT
>CAYVBV010000162.1:0-3396 GCA_964449745.1 uncultured Polynucleobacter sp.
ACTCCGTAATATAATGTTGATTTTCAACCACATCCAAAGACAGATATTTGAAACAGTCCTTAAAAAAATAGTGGTTATACCACAAGGTACCATCTTTGGATAGTTCAATAACCCATTTCTTTTGATCCGTAAAGATTAACCACATAGAACCGTTATGGTTGTATGTGTCAACACCTTTTGTCTTACTGTCAATAAGGCGGAATAAAACTTTTTTAGTCTTCTCGTCCATATTACAAATATAAGACAACAATTACCGATAAAACAAACCCCAACACAATATTTATTCTATTATGGAACAAGATATTGTATTTGGTTTATGCGTTGGTTTGGCGGTATTCGCCATCATAGGTGAGACAATAACAGAGAAATTCCCCTCTAAAAGTTTCTCAAAATGGTGGAGGAAAAACGTTGCCAGTGAAAAACAAGGCAACCAAGATCAGGGTTGTTAGAGCTTGTAGTTCAAAACCCACTTAGCACTGGTTACAAAAACTTCCTGATATTTCTTTTCATCGTGACGTAACGCCGTCTCACAACTACGTAGTGCCGTCTGTGCGGTGTTCACAACAACTTTTAGATCCTCCACTTCTTGTTGGAGGTTTTTGATTTGCAATAATAATTCCTTTTCTCTTGGATCCATGATAAAAATTTTAAGCGGAGAGACAGGGATTCGAACCCTGGGTACCCTTTTAGGGGTACGACGGTTTAGCAAACCGCTCCTTTCGGCCACTCAGGCACCTCTCCTAAAACAAAAGAGGGGGGACTTTTGATCCCCCCACTTTCAGCGGAGGCTCAGGGATTCGAACCCCGGTTACCGTTTCCAGTAATTCAGTTTTCAAGACTGACGCATTCGACCGCTCTGCCAAACCTCCATGTTTTATAAGTACAAACTTACAACAAATTTTCCAACTGTCAATTATTTTTGAAAGTCATTTCTAACTTTATCACTAATTGGAATTGGATTACCATCTTCATCAATTCTTACAAAGGTGATGTTGGTTGATAATACAACTTCTTCCTCGTGGGTGTAGACATTGAATGATCGAGCTTCAACATAAAGATTGATACTTGTTTTACCAATATTATCCACTCCCGCATATATTTTTAGGAGCATTCCTTCTTTTGCTGGTTTTTTGAAGATACATTTGTCGATACAGACAGTTACCATTCGTCTGTTGTGACATACTTCCATTGCGTATGCGGCGGCTGCGGCATCAATCCAAGCCATAAGTTTTCCACCAAAAAGGTTTCCGTGAAATCCAAGATCGGATTTTTTGATTGGGTGTGTGTTGATTAGATCCATAGTGTAAATTATACATAAGGTTTTGGTGGAATCAAAATATTTTTATATATTTGTTTTATGAAAACTAAACTTTTGATCCTTCTTTTGACTTTGACCTATTTTGTAAATGGTCAGTCGTCGTATTATGGTTATTATGGTGGTGGCTATTATAACAACGGTAGAACCTGTGACTTTATCTTGGTACAGGGAGATACCTCGTTGATCACCACATTCAACGGATTGGACAAGAGGGATTTCGGTATCTATTTGGGTGTGAGGTATGGTGGATTGTTTAGTGGTTCAATCTTTTACACACCATTCAATGCGGTCAATAGAATTGGGATTACAAAGGGTTTTATGAGTGATGGTGTACGTGGTATGGCGGGAGTAAAGATACAACCTGTGGGGACTTCCTATAACGTCTATCCTGAGGTTGGTGTTATGGTACACCCAATCAGATTAATGACTAAAGACCCTTGGTCATTTGATATTACATTATCAACTCATATTTCCAATACAGCCCGAATGGGATTTGGTATATCTTTTCCTATTCAATATCGTAACAACTTTAGATTGTAGTATTTATAGGGATGGAGTTCCCAAAAAAAGATCAACTTACTAAACTATTGTCAGGTAAAAAGTTCAACGCTTGTATTGAGGTTGTTGATGATAGTGGTTTTGAAGAGTGTTTTGACTATTACATAACTCCGTTGGAGATGGTGAGTAATACTTTTGGTGATTATGAACCCAAATTCAAAGTATCTATTGTAAAAAAAATTACGGAGGACCAACCTGAGGGATTATGGGAATTGTTGGATACTATGATTAGAAGACGTTTTGGGGTTGACAAAGATATTGAATACAATATAAAAAAATACACTAAACACATCGGATTTCCCAATATTGCTAGATCCAAATTCGAATTCATCGACGATCCGAATCAAGTGATACAGGAACAAAGAACACCAAGAAAATTTGTGAGGGATATAATACGAGATATTATATTCAAGATCAAAGATGATATTAGAAAGAAAAAAACATTTAAATTTAGATCAATAGATCCCGGTTTCGGGAGTAAGTTCGATTTGGAACTAATTCTGAATAAAGGTGTTGATGAGGATGGTTCGTTTATGAAACCTTATAATATTGAAGGATTTTGGGATGATGATACCAACACCATGGAGATTTTCTTAAATGTTGATCCTGAGTCAGACAATTCTTTATTTTATGATTTGATTGGTGATTTGAATGATTTTATTTCTCACGAACTCACTCATAAGAAACAATATGAAAGAGGTGATAAAATCCCAAAAAGGAATATAAAACGTCCTGAAACATATTATTCACAACCTCACGAGTTGGAAGCTCAACTAGCCGGTTTCAAAAGAAAATCCAAGTTATCCAAAATACCTTTGGAGATTGTGATTAGAAATTACTTTGATAAAAGACGTGATAAATATAATTTGACTGATCGTATAATTGACAGACTTACAAAAAGAATTATGGAATATGGATCATAAGTTTGATAAAGAAAAATTCGAGAGGTTGATGAAATTTGCTCTCGAGACTGCTATCGGTGGGAGAGATAAAGTCACTGTCGATACGGACGTTGATTGGGATATCCAAACGGGTAGATTATATTTTCTACACATTTTTATTCGTATAGATGGTTCAGGTGATGATTTTTATTCACCAAAAGATGTTGAATTTGAGTTAAATAGAATTGAAGATAAAATTTACAGGGTGGTAAATAATCAAAAATTTATCTTTAATGAATTTGGTGAATTTGGAAAACAAGATGATACTGAAATCATTACAAATGGTCCGTTACTTATGAAACTCAATATAGACGCCGAGGACTTTACCTCACAATGGGCAGTTAATGTTGAGTTTGACTTCAACTCAAATGTTTAATTTCTCCCTATAATTTTTTTTGCAATCATCTCTAACATTGCTGTTGAGACGTGAAATACTCCAATAGCACTGAGTCTCCTTACTAACATATCTATTTGTTCAGGTGAAAAGTCCTGACCATTCAGAGCCATGTAAAGATAACCCAACAATGGAATCATATAGGTGTAAGCCATCACATCAGACAAGAATGCCCCACCTCTAAT
>CAYVBV010000163.1:0-3392 GCA_964449745.1 uncultured Polynucleobacter sp.
CAACGATTGCACTCATGACTTTTCCCTTAACAAATTATTTGAAATCTTTTTCTAAATAAACGTTGCCACTTTTAACAACGTCATCCAAAGCCACCAAGGTGGTCAATAGTTCCTTCATGCGATGTAATGGAACTGCGTTCGGTCCATCCGATAAAGCCTTAGCAGGATTAGGGTGTGTTTCCATAAACAAACCACTGACACCAACCGCCACTGCCGCTCTAGCCAATACGGGCACCATCTCACGCTGCCCACCACTGCTCGTTCCCTGACCGCCTGGCAATTGCACTGAATGAGTGGCATCAAATACGACTGGGGCATTGGTTTCACGCATGATGGCCAAACTACGCATATCAGACACCAAATTGTTGTAACCAAACGAAGCACCACGCTCACACGCCATGAACATATCTTCAGGCAAACCGACCTCTTTTGCAGCAGCACGTGCCTTATCAATCACATTCTTCATGTCGCCAGGTGCCAAGAACTGTCCTTTTTTGATATTCACCGGCTTACCACTTTGAGCACAGGCACGAATAAAGTCTGTTTGACGGCATAAGAAAGCTGGGGTTTGTAAAACATCAACCACAGCCGCCACAGGTTTAATTTCATCCACTTCGTGGATGTCTGTCAAAACATGAACACCTATTTCCTTTTTGACTTTGGCCAAAATTTCAAGGCCTTTCTCCATGCCAAGCCCACGAAATGATGTGCCTGATGAACGATTGGCTTTATCAAATGAAGATTTATAAATGAAGGGGATGCCTAGGCTTGAGGTAATTTCCTTCAGTTGACCTGCGGTATCCAAAGCCATTTGCTCTGACTCAATCACACAAGTTCCTGCAATTAAGAAAAATCGCTGATCTAAACCAATTTCAAAATCACATAACTTCATGAATATTCCCTCTGCTTTGATGAGCGTTGCTTTAAGCAACGCCCTTGTGTTTTAAAGCGGCCTGAATAAATGCTGAAAACAATGGATGACCATCTCGAGGCGTTGATGTGAATTCTGGATGGAATTGAACCCCAAAGAACCATGGATGAATGCTAGCAGGCAACTCCATCATCTCAGGCAATGATTCATTAGGTGTTCTAGCTGAAATCACCAGCCCAGCCGCCTCAAGTTTTGGCACATAGACATTATTCACTTCATAACGATGACGGTGACGTTCATTCACCTCAGAGCCGTAAATCGCCTCTGCCAAAGTATTCGCTTTGACTGGGCAACGTTGAGAACCTAAACGCATCGTACCGCCCAAATCAGAACCTTCGTCACGCTTTTCAACACGACCTTCTCGATCCATCCACTCGGTAATCAAAGCCACCACAGGATGAGGACCATTGGGTTCAAACTCAGTACTATTGGCGCCAGCCAAACCAGCCACATGACGCGCAAACTCAATCACTGCCAATTGCATACCCAAACAAATGCCTAGATAAGGAATCTTATTTTCACGGGCATGTCGAATGGCAGCAATTTTTCCCTCGGTACCACGCTTACCAAAACCACCTGGGACCAAAATTGCATCCAGGCCAGTTAAGCTAGAAACATCTCCACCGTCCAAATTTTCAGAGTCAATGTAACGAATACTGACCTTGGTTTCATTGTGAATACCAGCATGACGCAAAGCCTCAATCAATGATTTATAGGATTCGGTCAAATCAACATACTTACCCACCATACCAATCGTGACTTCATGTCTTGGATTTTCAAGACTTTGGACCAAACCATTCCAAACGGATAAGTCAGCTGGTTTTGCATTGATACGCAACTCTTGGCAAATCAACTCATCCAAGCCTTGCTCGTGCAACATTTGTGGAATTTTATAAATCGTATCGACATCCCATACAGAAATCACCGCCTGTTCGCGCATATTGGCAAACAAGGAAATCTTGGCACGCTCATCTTCCGGAATTGGACGGTCTGCACGACACAACAATGCGGTTGGCATGATGCCAATTTCTCTTAATTTTTGAACAGAATGCTGTGTGGGCTTAGTTTTTAATTCACCCGCACTGGCGATATAGGGCACCAAAGTCAAATGAACGAAAGCCGTATCACCTTGAGGCAATCTCAAGCTCATTTGACGAGCAGCTTCAAGGAATGGTAATGATTCAATATCACCGACGGTGCCCCCAATTTCACAGATGGCAACGTCCGCGTGGCCATCATGACTGGCTTTAGCACCTTTTTCCACGAAATTTTGAATTTCATTGGTGATATGTGGAATCACCTGAACGGTTTTACCAAGATACTCGCCACGTCTTTCTTTGCGAATCACAGATTCGTAAATTTGACCAGTCGTGAAATTGTTGCTCTTGCGCATTTTGGCAGAAACAAAGCGCTCGTAATGCCCCAAGTCCAAGTCGGTTTCAGCACCATCCTCGGTCACAAATACCTCGCCATGCTGGAAAGGACTCATCGTACCGGGGTCAACGTTGATGTAAGGGTCTAATTTTAAGAGGGTGACTTTTAGGCCGCGCGATTCAAGAATGGCGGCTAAGGAGGCGGCTGCGATACCCTTCCCGAGGGAAGAAACCACACCACCAGTAACAAAGATGAATTTAGTCATCGAATATGCTTAGTGGGTAATACGCAATTATAGCGATACCCAGAAAGAATGTTCAAAAATTCACATTAATTACAAAAAATACCCCTGCCAGCCTTTACCAGACTGGGTCTTCAATTTCCGAGAAAATTTGACGCAAACGTTTACCCCAAGTTTCGTGAATCATCTTGAAATATTCATTTTTTTCATCAATCACCAATAAATGATCGGTGCTTAAATCATCCTTGGGATAAATCAATAGATCTAATGGCAGACCCACAGAAATATTGGACTTAATGGTTGAGTCCATAGAAATTAAAGCACACTTGGCAGCTTCCTTTAATGGAGTCTCTTGGGTGATGACACGATCAAGAATGGGCTTTCCATATTTGGCTTCACCAATCTGAAAATATGGCGTTTCAACCGTAGCCTCAATGAAATTTCCAGCAGCATAGACCTGAAAGATTGAAGGAGTCTGACCTTTGATTTGACCGCCAAAAATCAGATTGATATTGAATTCAATACCAGATTTTTGTAATTCCTCTGCATCTCGGTCTCGAACCTTGCGAACAATGTCCCCAACCACCTGAGCAGCTTCAAATAAGGTTGTAGCGTTCCAAATGCTAGGACTATCAGGTTCTGGATGATTTAAATAATGTCGCACGGCTTGAGTAATAGCAAGATTGCCGGCGGACATCAAGATCATCACACGATCACCCTCCTTTTTGAAAATAGCCATTTTTCTAAAGTTCGAAACAGCATCCACACCGGCATTGGTTCTGCTGTCAGATAAAAAAACCAAGCCTTGATCCAATCGAATCGCAACGCAATACGTCATAAATCCTT
>CAYVBV010000164.1:0-3346 GCA_964449745.1 uncultured Polynucleobacter sp.
CCTCCTGGCAAAGCCATCAAGTAACTTTCTTAGACAACGACCAGGATCCGTCCTGGTTGTCAGTCCATACTATGGTATCACCTTCTGCCCAGCCTGCGGCCTCCAGCAAGTCGGGCGGAAAGGTGAGAATACCATCGCCCGATTCGGGATCTTCTTCTACAGTGAGAGTCCAGCGTTGATTTTCAGTCATTGGATTTTTCCTTACACAATTCGCACAACATCATAAACTGCTCATAGGCGGCCCGCACTGATTCGTGCCTCATGAGTTTTTCTGCTTCGGCCTGCATGGCCTTGACCCCTGCTTCGGCGCAGTCGTGTATGCTCAAGCCTTGTAGGGTACATAACTCATCACCAAACGCTTCAGCCAGAGCATTCCACGCTTTCTTTTGTTTTTCTGTGATGGGTGTGCGCGGAGGACGTAGTTCAGCGGCCTTTTGAATAGCACGACAGACGGCATCCTCGGCATAACGCCCTGCGGCAATCATAGGAGCAAAGGCCGGATTGATCCGATACCGACGACTACTGCCCCCAGGGTACACAGACACAAGATGATCGCCCTTGGTAAAACTGTCCAAAAAATCGTTGTCATATTCAGCGATCGGAACATACCGGCGTCCACGCTTTTCGTAGAAAATCTTTTTCACTGCTCACTCCAAGACTTCGACTTTCTGCACATTGGCCACTCGGAAACTGCGCCATTCCTTTTTATCCAAACACCATACTGAGATAGTGTCGGGGTTTTCTTTCTTGTCCCGGCTTCCACCTTCTTTGTCAGTTATAACTCGCACCGGCAAGTCCTTTTCCTGCAAGGTGCAAGGCATAACTCGCACACTTCCATCTACTTTGGTGAAAGTGACTTCGCAACGGTTTTCCTGCAACATCTTCCTGAGTTGATCTTTTTCCATCATAGTTTCTCTCCTGCTTCAAATCCACGGAATCTCAGGAACCTTGGGAACCTGAGGCTGTATGTACCATCTTGGTTTTGTGTGACAGCATCGGCTCGCACTTCGCACACTTGACCGATCATGGGGTGCCTGCCCATCCAGTAGGCTTCTCGCTGTTCATCAGTGAAACCTGAGCCCACATTGACTCGGATCCGTCGACCATCGTCTTCGCCTTCGCACACGAATGCACCCAGTTTGCCCTCGTTGCGGCCTGTACCTTCTTCAAATGCCACTACTTCCAGGCTGACTTCGATGAAGGGCTTTTGCTTGAGCCAAGCATGGCTTCGTTTGCACTCATACACCGCTGACACATCTTTGATCATGATGCCTTCATAGCCACCCGCGATGGCACCAGCGTTGATCTCCGAGAATCGTTGTTGACCGGTGGGCGTGTCTAGGTCCACCAATTCTTGTCCCAGGACTTTGACATTGGGCATAGAGTCAGCGATGTGCCGGTACCACAGTTCCAAGGTCCTGCTACGGTCCAATTGGCTGTGCAGGCCTTGTCCGGCCTGGAACTCAGCCAGACTCACGATATCAAACAAATGCAACACAGCGTCCGAGGCCGCCACATCACTCTTGCGATGCACCTGCTTCATCAAGTCCTGGAACGATGCTGACATCACTTCACCATCCAACACAGTGGGCTCACCAAAGAGTCGAGCGTTGCGGCCGATCTGTTCTTTGATGTGCTCGAAGTTCACCAACTCTTTGCCGTTGCGGCTGTATTGTGTGACCGTGCCATCGGGATAGACCACAGTGATCACACGCACACCATCCAGTTTGACTTCAACGAGTTTCTTGCCCACTACCTTTGACTCGTGGTTGGCACCGTCGTGCGCCAGTTGGCAAGCGAACACAGGAATTTCAAACTCGGGGCGGGTCTTCTTGACCACGGTGTTGATGGTCTTTTCAGTGACTCCACAGCGCAGGTCCTTGATCAGGATGCGTCGATACCAGTGGTTCCACTCTGCTTCCCGGGCATTCATGCGCATGGCATTGACGGCAGTGATGGCCGCGTTGCCAGTGAGACTGCGGCTGGCCAAGTCCTGGGCCAGTTTCCAAAACGACTCGGGCTTGACGCCACGACCGTCGCCTTTCTTCTCTGTGACTTGACGGATGCCGTAGGTGATCATGGGATCCAGGGCCGCTCGGCATCCGCGGAAGAACTCGACATTATCGGCTTCGGCTTCACGGGCGATCACCGACTCTTTGAACAGTCGGCTGTTGTCGCTTTCTAGTTCTGCTATCACTTCCCAAGGTTGGGTCATATCAATTCCTTATACAATTTTGACGTTTTCTTTTTTTACTCGGTTACTGAAAAAACAGTGACCTTTTTCGCGGATGAGATCTGCCGACGCCTGCGGCGCTTCTTCGAACATGGCGCGAATATCGTCAGCAGTGATGCCACCTTCGGCATCAATGAAATAGATCTCATAGTGCCGTTGTGGGTTGGCCTGTGCTCGGAGTTTGAGATGCATGATATTGGGGATAGTCACTGTGGGGTGCTCGTCTTTGAGAGCGGCCCACACGATGTCCTGTTGCGCGGCTGTGACGTCCCCGACGTATTCAAGACCCTGACAGTCCCACATGATCAAGAACTGATGATGACCTTCACGCACTTTGTTTCTCCGCTATGTGCCGGCAACTGCCACGGAAAGTAGCACCGGGGCAGGTGCAACTCCAGCGCCCATCCAAGAGACTCACGGTGTAGGTGTTGCCTCGGCTGCCTTGCACCGACCAGGTCTTGCCTGCGGTCTTTTCTTCCACAGACTTGATCTTCAAGTTGAAACCCCATGGGTTCTTTTTTACTTCAACAAACTTCCGACCACGCTTGTCTAAGCGGCTGGGGTTTTTAAAATACTCGGGTTTGCCTTCGCCCCATCGAGAATAAGCATAAGCCTTGTCACCGTCCATCAAGTAGACATGGTTGGGCTGACGATATGTCACGCCTTTCCACTCAGTGACTTCTTGGTAAATCTTCATGCTTAGGATCCAGTGACGAGATGGAGTTCGTTGCCGTTCCGCAACTCGAATGCTTCGATGAAGATGTGATGCTGGTCACCGCTGTTACGGATGGCCCAGTCGGCGGCACGATAAATGTCGCCCCAGGTGTTGCCAAACACAGGAACATGGCCACCTTGGTAGACCACGAACGCATCTGAACTATAAGGATGGTCCTTCAAGAAGCCATGCTCTTCGATCTCGTACATCGACCAGATGGCTTCGAGTTTGTGCTCGGCTTTGAATCGACCATAGTAATCCATCTTGCGATCGAAGTCTTGCTCTTCCTGACGATAAGCACCAGCCAGGGCCGCACGGATGGTCTCGACGGTCTTTTGGATACCATCGGTGTGGGCAAAACACAAGGCGTTATGGATCTGCTTGAACTCTTCTGCGGT
>CAYVBV010000165.1:0-3345 GCA_964449745.1 uncultured Polynucleobacter sp.
CTACGACGAGTTCGTGCCCGACATGGAACGCGACAACTTCATGACTGCCGAAGAAGCCTTGGCCTACGGTCTCATTGACAAGATCATCGAGAAGAGGGAAGTATGATTGTAACGGCCCGTGACGCAGGTGCTGATCAGTACCTGGATTATATCTATCAAGATCCTGTACACGACATCACGGACCTGAGACCCGTGAATCGTCGCTTACAAGCCGACCGCGATGTGTTTTTCCGCGTGGAAGACGATCGAGCCATCGCTGTGTTGTGTGTGGCTTATACTCGAGGACTGCCCGATGTCATCGACGATGTGCTGTGTTCATGGGCCGAGATAGTGCCCGATGCCTATGCCACACATGCCATCTTTTATTCGGTGTTCCGCACCGACGTTGAGACCCAATCCAAGAACGTGGGTGCCGATCTCGTGCTGGAAGCGGCACGCATGATCCAAGAGAAAAAACCCAATATTAAGCACTACACCACCATGAGTCCCATCCCCAAGCTGTCAGTGGCATTCCCTGTGAAGCCCGACCCGGCGCAGGTGCGTGAGTTTGTGGAAGGCAAACTGGATCCTGTGGCCCGTTTCCACATTGACAACGGAGCCCGTGCGTTCCGTGTGATCTCCGATGCCGACACCAGCACAAAACGGCAAGGACAGAGTTGGGGTTACATGGCCAACTACGACTACACTGAGTTGTTGCTGAAATAACTGCTACGATAAATACTTGATCTACAAAAAGGTCAAGTATGAAACGATATCTATTAGCAGTTGTATCCTTATTCTTCGTCACTGCCCAGGCCGTCGCTTGGGATCAGAGACCTCCCTTGCCCGAATCAGCCTGTGCCATCCACGCACCCTGGGGCACTCCCAAAAGCCAGAAACCCAATGTCACTCGTGAATGCCGTGAAGGCTATTTCCTGAGTCACGACAACCAAGCCAAGATCCCTGTGTGGGGTGCTTGGCAGGTGCGCCACGATCGAGTCAACGGTTGCTGGCCCAGGACCAACGGTTTCGCTCGCAATCAACATCTTCCCGCCAGTGCTCACCCCAACGACTATGCTGGCACTGGCTACGACAAAGGACACTTGGCCAACGACGCACATCAGACCTGGAGCGAAATGCCCAGTTACGAATCGTTCCTGATGACCAACATGATGCCACAGTTGCCCGGACTCAATCGCGGCATCTGGAAACTGTTGGAGACAGCCACAGGTGCTTGGGCGTTCGAGCGCAAGACCACCTTGATCGTCTATGCTGGCGCCATCTATGACACAGCCACAGATCCCAAGATCGGCACAGGTGTGGTAGTGCCCAAGGGCTTCTTCAAGATCATCGTAGACCAAAAAACCAACGAAGCCTTGGCTTTCATATTCCCACACCGTGAAGACCTCGGCAAAGATCTCAGCCGTGTGCAGACCACCATCGCTGACATCGAGCGTTTTAGCGGTATAAACTTCCCATTGGCTGCCGCGGTAAATAAGACTACCAAGGCCCCAATCTGGAACATCGATTACAAGACAGTGGCCGCAGACAAGAAAAAGACCTGTAAAAAGTAAATGAACGCACAAGACTTGGTGGCCCAGACCACACGCTACAATGACACACTGAATCCAGTGGCCTGGGAAGGCACCAGCCTCCGACCCGAGGTCCGCGCACACTTGCTGAAAGTGGCCCGGCAGTTCGTGGAGTATCTCGAGATACCGGGTTTCCAAGTCCTAGACATCGTGCTGACAGGATCTAACGCCAACTACAACTGGAATCGCTTCAGCGATTTCGACCTACATGTGGTCACTGACTACGACAGCCTACAATGTCCCGACATCGCAGAAAACTTCTACAATGCCAAGAAGAAGATCTGGAACGATGCCCACGACATCATGATCCAAGATCACGAGATCGAACTCTACATCGAAGACGACGACAATCCCCCACACTCAGGTGGCATGTACAGCCTCATGAACGACGAGTGGATCAAAGAACCCCAACACGACGAACCCGAGATCGACGGCCGCGCCATACAACTCAAAGTCAAGTCGATGCTGAACTTGATACGCAAGAGCATGGAGCATGCTGAATCAGCCAACGATCTCAAGATGGTGCTGGTCAAACTCAGAGACATGCGCAAGAGTGGCTTGGAGTCGGGCGGCGAGTTTGGAGTAGAGAACTTAACATTTAAAACATTACGCAACATGGGCGCCATCGACATGATCGCGAAGGCCGCACTGAAATTACAGGACCGAGACCTTACACTATGAAGTTCCGTGAGATAAACAAGAAACTGCGCGAAACACAATACTTCACATTGGCCGGCAAGCCCATCGAGAAGGATGCCGACATCCGTGATGCCTTACACGACATCTTGGGCGTGGGCGGCGACAACAGCGTGGATGCCATACGCCAGGCCGTGGAGATGCTGGCCGCGCAAAAAAGCAAGAGCCGTCTCACACGACAGTTACTCAATGACTTAGAAATGATCGTGCGCAAGTTTTCCTTGCCCTTGGGTCGTTTCCATTATCTCACGCTACAGAAAGCCTTGGGCGAGAGCAAGGACCTCAACGAAGAGATCCTTGACGAAGTAGAGATGTCGCCATCGGCATTCCAGAAGTTCCTAAAGAGCGATGCTGCCAAGGGCATCCGGGCAGGTTTCGAAGCCGAACTCATATTCCGCGACACCCAGCACGACAGCAGCGACGGCGAACCCGAGCCCGACTGGGAAATGGACGAGCGTGCCTATAGCATCCAAGAAATCATCGACTTCTTCCGTGGGGGCGAAAGTGGCCTCAGCAGCCGCGGCGCCGACAGGCTGGCACAGGAAATGACCGAACAGTTCTCGGACTGGGCCAGAGAGCAGTTCGCCAACGAATATTTCGATCAAGATCGTTTCATGTCATGGGCTGAAGAAAATATATGGGAAGACGAAGCCGACAACTATCGTGAACAGGCCCGTGATGCCCTAGGTGATGAAGAAATCTCCGATGAAGAACTAGAAAAGCAGGCTGTGCAACTGTTCCGCGATGATGTGGAACGTGACTGGGATCGCAGTGGAGACTGGTACGAACAGGCATCAGAAGAACTCTACGATGAATTCTGGGGCGATCTGGGACAAGATGAATGGCTAGATGATGCAGGGCTCCGCTACATGAGCGATATCTCCAACGAATACAGCCTGGACTGGCCCTACTGGACCGGAGGCGGTGGCAATGGTGGTGAGCGCGATTGGCAAGACATCGCTGACGGATTAGAGCGTGCCACCAGCAAGTTGGTGCGAGTCAGCGGCGGGTATCACGGCACCCGTCGTGGCGAATGGTATGTGCTGGAACCCGACAGCAGTCTTGATGCCGATGACAG
>CAYVBV010000166.1:0-3317 GCA_964449745.1 uncultured Polynucleobacter sp.
TTACCACTTAAATACTTGACAAACATGCTATAACCTGTTATAGTATTAACATGTCGAACAATCATACCACGATAGAAGATCTACTTGAACTCTCAGCAGGCTTGCAGGGACAAGCAAAGATCCAATTGGACTCTTCTGAAGTAACCATAATCTACAGTATTGCTAGGCAAACATTTAAAGGTGTTGCATTGACAGATCGCCAATACGCTCTCATGCAAGAAAAATTAGCCAAATATCGCGAGCAGTTTACAGCACTAGAGTATAACTTTGACACTGCAATCAATACCTTACGTAAGCCGTTAAGAGACATTGATCGAAGAAAGCACATTAAATTAGTGGATCAGCCTGATCATGATCTTCAAACTTATACCAAAGACCTTGGCTCAAAAATTCCCTGGTTCTATGTTAGATTTCCTTTTAGTAAAAGTCTAATAGTGTCAATAGAAAACTGCAAGTCTGATACTAGAACATATTATCATCCCAAAGGGTCACATACTCATTATTTTCTAGCAACAGAGAAAAATGTTTTTAACGTAATTAATGAATTCAAAAATAAAGAATTTGAAATTGACAATGCGTTGATGGATTACTACAACAGGATATTAGAAACAGACCATCATCCTGAACTTTATCTGTCAGGCGTGTTTGAAAACAAACTTTGTAATATTCATCCTAAGGCACAAGAAATTATCAATCAAGAAATGCCGGAGTTGAGTGAGGAAACTTTGGTTCTTTACTACGATAGACGGTATCGTTACGGACTCGAATACTTTAGTAAAAAACCACAGAATAAAAATTTAGCATATGAGATTGCTGTTAGAAAAGACGCAGTGTATCATAGCAAGCCTTCTGTAGAACATCTAACAACGCTAGTTGAATCTCTATATTCTTTAGATCGATTTCCTTTGCTAGTTGTTGTGGACGAAAACTTTCCAGAAGAACAGTTGCATGACGTGCTAGGAAAATTTAAATACATTGTGCCCAGCGAACAGCAAAGTGTATTGTTTCGACTTCCTAACGATGGTGCTGGTGCTAGTTTTAATGAGTATATTAGAGAAAATAAACTAAACAATTGGGTTGACAAAAACACTAAGATAGTGTATATTAATAATAACAAACTTCCTAAACTAACAATTAACGGAGAATGGAAGCCAATTGCTGCTCTCTGTTTCAATTCGCAACTAAATCGGGTGGTTGACACGTACATAAAGAATTATTGCGATTTGATTATCTTTAGAGAAGAACAAATGAATTTAATGAGAAAGTATTCGAGATTTTATGTCTAGTTGTAGATTGATAATTGAAGACGAAGTAAATATTAAAATCGAAGGACTTGACGTAGATGTACGGCGCAAGTTAGCTAATGCTCTTAAATTTGAAGTGCCCTATGCACGTTATATGCCGCAATACAAACTAGGAAGATGGGACGGGAAAGTTGCGTTTTTCGGAATTGGTGGTACAGGTTACGTTAATCATCTTGATATTATTACTGACGTACTTCAACGTAATAATGTTCAAATTGTTGATATTACAGATAATCGACACCCTATTTCTTTAACCTTCCAACCAGTAACAGAACGCTATTGGGCAGATCAAGGAGTATGTTGGCCCAAAGGACATCCTGCTGAAGGAGAGGAAATCATTCTCCGGGATTATCAAGTTGAAGCAATCAACAACTTCCTTGCTAACCCACAAAGCCTTCAGCAGATTGCAACTGGTGCTGGCAAGACGATCACTACTGCAACACTATCACATCTTTGCGAACCATATGGCCGTTCGCTAGTGATTGTTCCAAACAAATCACTTGTAACACAAACAGAAGAGGACTACATTAACTGTGGGCTTGATGTTGGTGTTTATTTTGGTGACCGTAAAGAACTTGGCAAGACACATACCATCTGCACTTGGCAGAGTTTGAATATTCTAGACAAGAAGTTTAAAGATGGTTCGGCTGTCCTAAGTCTTGCTGAGTTTCTTGACGGAGTTAGTGCTGTTATTGTTGACGAAGTACACCAAGCCAAAGCAGAAGTATTAAAGAATCTACTCACACGCAATTTACGCAATGCTCCTATTCGATGGGGACTAACTGGCACAGTGCCCAAAGAAAAGTTTGAGTTTGAAAGCATCCACGCAAGTCTCGGACCAGTGATTGGACAGATCAGTGCTAAAGAATTGCAAGACAAAGGAGTATTGGCAGAGTGTCACGTAAACATTTGTCAGCTAATAGACATAGTAGAGCACAGAGACTATCAGTCAGAATTAAAATATCTAGTTACAAATAAAGAAAGAATTGAATACATAGGCAAATTATTAAACACAGTAAAACAATCAGGCAACACTCTAATACTCGTAGATCGTATTTCAGCAGGAGAAATGCTAGCTGAACTTATTCCAAACAGCACTTTTATCAGTGGTGCTGTTAAGGTGAAAGACAGAAAAGAAACATACGATACAATTCGAGAAGGAACCAACGAAGTTATTATTGCAACCTATGGAGTTGCAGCAGTAGGATTAAACATTCCCCGTATCTTTAATTTGGTTCTCATTGAACCAGGAAAGAGCTTTGTTAGAGTTATTCAATCAATTGGTAGAGGCGTAAGAAAGGCAAAAGACAAAGACTTCGTACAAATCTGGGATATCACCAGCACATGTAAGTTTGCGAAGCGACATCTTACACAACGTAAGAAGTTTTATAAAGAGGCTCAATACCCCTTTACACTAGAAAAAGTTGATTGGAATTAAAAATAATGAGAATACTAACATTGGACAATAGATGCTTTCATCTAGATAACTTACCCGAACAGATTGACGAGGACATACGATTTAGTGTACTTGATAATTCGGATCCTGTTAATCCAGATTTCTTTTTTATTCCGTTGATATTTTTAGAATCTTTTAGCGCACCTGCAATGGTTCTAGACATTGGTGGTCACGAAGTTACAATGCCAGTTGACTGGAGTGTAGCAGTAGGATGTTCAGAAAGCGGAAGTGATTTAGAAGTACTACCATTAACAAGTATTAACGATAGAGGGTTTGAAGCATTTCTTTTAAATCCTTTAACTGGATATAAAAACAGTTTTGCTGAAATAAACATAGTAAATTTTTATACAGATGTTAAGTGGTACTTCCCAAAAATGAAAAACGGGCAACTATTAAGTGTCCCAATATCAGAAGGTTCAAATCCACTGTGTGCCTTCTTTGTTAAAGACATAAGTAGACAGTGCGAAGTAATAGAATACGGAAAACTAATCTAATGGGAATTAAAGCAGGAAAAGTCTGGGGTAACACAGAACTAATACATGCTAATGGTGTACTTG
>CAYVBV010000167.1:0-3242 GCA_964449745.1 uncultured Polynucleobacter sp.
CATGCATATCTTTTGCTTTTTCATGAAGGCCTGTAAGTTTATTTTGCATCCATTCAGGAAATTCATTATTGCCCTGTAGATACTCCATGATCTCTTCAGCAACATATCCAATGAACTTAGCTTGGTCCATCGCCATGCCAGCTTCATCGGGAGATGCGGGTTCGTCAGTTTGCTCTGCAATTAACGTACCTTGTTTACGAAAAGTTAAGAAGTTTTTCATTTTTATTTTCCCTTGTGCTTTGCCCATAAATCGGCATCTGCTGTTGTTCTTGTTTTTCCACCGGTTGCAAAAGAGTTAACACGGGCTAATCCCCATTGAGTAGGGTTAGTACCAGGACGATGTCCAGATTTCCATGCTGCAAATCCACGATCAAATACTTTCTTTAGAATCGAATATGAGATTCCAGTCTTATCAGCTTTATCTTTTAAAGAAGTTTCTGCACCACTTGCTTCGCCAAACATATCTTTGAATTTTTTGGTATGTTTTGATTTAGGCATTTCTTCGTAGGCAACACCTTTTTTTGTGTGCAACTTCTCTTTATCATATTTATCACGGTATCTTTTGGTACCATCTTTTTCAAGACCAGTTTCAGTGCCAGTCAATTCATCAGGTACAGGATTATTTTTAGGTAGATCTAAGACGTCAAAATCACCATCTACGTCAATGTCTACTGGAGGTATCTTAATCTTTTCAACATCATTAATCCATTTACGCAAAGTTCTTTTTGGTAAACTTGAAGTTTCAACTAATACATAGTTAGATCCAAGCATTGTAACTTCAGCAATCTCTTCTGTATTTTTAATAACAACTATATCACCAACATTATATAGATTACCTTTAACGTATTGTTCACGCTCATCAGAAACTGATTCTAACTGTACGTGATGCTTGTATTCAGCGGCTTCTTTAATCCCCATTGCTTTACGTAGGGTATCAAATACTTCTTTGGAATCTTTGAATCCTGAAGGAAGACCTTTTGAAAATGCCGCAAAATCATTTGCTGCAGCAGCTGCACGCATCTTAGATGCTGACATACCAGACACATCATCAGAATCTGGATCACGCTCACCAGCTGATACAATATTAATTCCACTTTCAAAGTTGTACATACCATGACGAGCTTTAACGCCATTGTACTTATTTGTAAGAGCAGTAAATTCGTTTACTCGGTCAGAACCAACAACCATAGTAACTTTGGTAAATCCTTGGTCGTATAGTTTTACTAAAATATCTAATACATTGCGAATACCAGTATCAGCCATAATGTTTCTACCATGCTTGGGAAACATTTTACGCATGATCTTAATCTTAGTTGAAAAATCAAGAGGATTCTTTTTAGGATCTTGTGATTGCGAAGCGTAAATTCGGTAATTATTACCAGAGGCAATTGACGCTACTTTATTAAGAAGTTTTTCATGACCATTTGTTGGTGGATTAAATCTACCAAATGTAAATACTATTTCTTTAGCTTCTTCGCTGAGATATGTTGAGAACGACTTAATCATAATATATTACTCCGCTTTATTCTTTTGTAACTTTGCTCGATCTTTCTTACGAACTTTAGGGAGTAATCTTTTTGCTAAACGATCAATGGCACCTTTCTTTTTTGCTAAAAGTTTTTCAGCATTTTGTCTTTGGCCATATGACATTTCACCTTTATCTTTTTTCGTAATCTTCTTAAGTATAATAGCACGAGCTTGCTTATTTGCTCTGCCCTTTAATTTTTCAGGCGTAGCAAATCGACGGGCTGCTCTTTTGCGACCCATTGCAATCTTAGCTTTTATTTTACGGAAGCGTTGACGAGCTCTCATACGTTGAGCCATTGTCAACGCTTCATCAACTTTTTCTTCTTCTACTTCGGCAGTAATTGGGCCAGTCGTATCAGCTTTTTTTCGCTTCTTTGCGGCAAGGGCTAAAAGCTCATCGCCGGTTTGGGTGTAATCGACTGTTAGAAAATCTTTGAACGAATACATATATTCTTATTTCCCATTTAAGAACGAGACGGAGTGTCCCAACCCTTTAATATATCAGGAGAGAAGTTATTTGTAGAGAATTCTAATCGATCTACAAGTTTAACTGCTCCATTACCAATGCGGTCTATTGCAACAAAGCCTTCTTGGCCGGTTACCTTAAACCCATTTTTAGTCTTTACAAAAGTATTAATACTTACTAGACTACTAAGCTTATTTATAATAATTAACTTTGCAACAACAATCGCTTTTTGTAAATCAAATACTAATTTTAGGTTTGCTTTATTTTTTGTATCAAAGAAAGCAAGGAGCTCATCACGCTTCTTAAATTGAGAAGCTTTGCCAGCTTCAGTAGAACGTTTATCAGCTTCTTTTTGATACTTATCTTTTACATACTGAATAAGTCCTTCAACATGTTTCTTAGTATCACCAATGGCTTGGTTTTTACGAACAAAGCTATTACCATATGTTTCAATAATACCTGCAAATTCTTGATTTGCTTCGATTGCTTTCAAAGTAGAACCAGCAATTTTTTGGAAAATCTTACCAGCTTCAGATAAAGCTTTGGTTACTTCATCAGTATCAGCTTTTGTGAAGTTTACAGTACCAGATAAATCTTTAATTGTTGCTGACTGAGCCCAAACACTTGAGACAGATTTGAACTTACCTATGTCAACACCATAGCTTGCTTTCATGGTTTCGAAAGTAGCTCCACTATACGACGTATGAAAGACGACTCCAATACGCGCTGCTTTAACCTTTTTAGCTTCATCGGAATCTGCGGCCAACGCGTAAACAATGGTGTTAGGATGAAACGTGATATATTTGTCACCATCAATTGTTTCAGACTTAAGATCACTAGAAGTAAACATAATATCACCTTGCACGACGCCCGTGATACCAAGTTTACTGAGTTCGTCAAAAGCAATTTTGAGTTTTGTTTGTAAGTCTCCACTTGTGTCTGATTCAATGTCCGCATGAGATTTGTACACCTTTGGATTTTTATTAAAAATGCCCTTTTTAGCGACGAAGAATTTTCCATCTTGTGGATCAATTCCTGCAAACACTGCTGGAGCACCATCCCATTTAACAGTAACATCAGTAGATGTTTTTGCACTACCTTCTAGCATATCGCGTAAAGATCGTAAAGCTAAAATTGCTTGCCTTGCTCCCTTTACTCCACCGTATATTACCAAATCTTCAATATGAGTCATATGAGTGTTTTTACCACCCGTTGCTGCTTCATGAAGATGTTGCTTGAATGATTTCAT
>CAYVBV010000168.1:0-3189 GCA_964449745.1 uncultured Polynucleobacter sp.
AAGCAAGCAATCTGTCAGTCGTAAAAGTATAATTATTATTTGGTATTGTAAAACTTGTGCCTCGCTGCCAAATGCCAAAATATCCATTTATGATTTTGTTCTTGCCAGCCGCATAATTACCCTGCCAGCGAAGGCCAGTAGTAGCGGCAGAATCCGCGACGATTGTTTCCCCATCGTTTCCAACGGCTAGACGAGCAGGTGTGTCAGCTGCGGTTGCGGTGATGAGATCACCTTTAGCATCGACTATCGCGTTCTGGATCGCATTGGCATCATCGCTAGTTACCCAAGCAAAGTCCATATCGGTATCGGAGTTCTTTGACAAAACCTGTCCAGTTGTGCCGCCTTTAAGATCAGCCAAATCTGAATCGACTGCTTGACCAAATGTCTCAAAATCCGCTGGCAGGTCTTTAACCAGATCGGTGTTGGTCGGCATCTGCCAGCCAAAATTACTCGTAGGGTTTGCCATAGTTCTCCTTTATGAAACTATTGTAGCGTCTTGCCACTCCAAAATTGATGAAATTGTTTGCCATTGCTCCGCGCCATCGACATTGAGCCACTTGAACGCCTGGAGCGAATAGGGAAGCGGTGAGAGGTTCAGCTCCAAGCTCAGCCCATTAACTGATGCCCTCCAAGTCCAGCCCTCCACAAAACCCTCAAAAACCCCTGACTCCATATTTTGAGGCAGATTGGTAATCCTCACAGGCAGACCCATCTCGATTGCCAATAAAGCATCCCGATTGACATCACCAATCTCAGGGTTGCCTAATGGAAAGATAATGCTTGGAAACTCAAACTGAGGATAGGCTCTTAGGGTCAGATAAAAGGCGGCCTGAGTTTCAGCATCAGACTGGTTTTTCAAAAAGGTCGGGATGGTGGTGGCTAATTGCCCATAGATTGAAATGGACTCGTCATCTGAATCTGTGACCGACTGATTCTGTGATGATCCATAAAGCAATGAAATCTTGTTGCGAACATCCCCAGCTCGCTTCGTTATGCGTAGGCGAGCTCCGACCGCTTCTCTGGCATCAAAAATAGTGAAGCCATCAGTTGCGAGTTTCTGCGCTCTGTGGGTTGAGTCGGCATAACCGATGCGGCCCTGATTGTCCTCGTATAGATAGCCCAAACCAGACCGAGCCACATTTGCCGCAATGTTGTAAATCGAATCATTGAGGTTGTTTTGGGAATCCAATTCAAAATCACCTGGAGTGTCTATCTCACCCAGTCCAGTATTTTCTGCATTTTCCCAAGTGACTGTCGGCTCGTAATTATTCCAAGTTAATGATTGAGGAACCTCGTTCCAGTTGTTCAAAAGTAATTCAGTCAGGAGAGCCAGAATTTGATCGCCGTCATAGTCACTTTGTAAATTGCCCTCATAATTGGCTCTGACCAATCTTGCTAAAGCACCAGCAGAGGTGATTCTGATCTCTTGATGGACATCGATTGATCCAGCATAAGCAACTTGAATTTCAACATCTGTAATGAACCCGCCAAAGATATTGACAAAATCGCCATTGGAATCTTTGACCTCAATTGTTATCCCATCGTTTATCTGATAAGGAACCGCTGTGCTTGGGTCGGTAATCAAAGTGAGCTGACAATAACCAGCTGAGGTTTGCTGATAAATTGTTTGGCGGCCCTGGGTGATGGATAAATTCACTAAAGTAACCGAAGTGACTTCAGTTTGATTTATCTTGACCCGCCACTCAGGATTGAAAACTGTCATAGTATTTGAGCAAATCCTGATCCGCCAGTTCCTCTTTGTTGAGTCTGCTGGATGGCTAGTTGAACTGCTCGGGTAAATCCAGTTTCATCGATAACTGATGGAGCATTGACATTGATTGTGATGCCAGCATTTTCACCTATTTTTGCGGCAGCTACATCAAAGGTTGATGGTATTGGCTGACCTGATCCAACTAATGTCGGAGCTGCGGCAATTTTGGTTGTGGTGGTTGTGGTGGTTCCGCTTGGGAGTGTTGTGGTTCCTTTGCTGGTTCCACCTGGAGTTGTCGGCAAGGTGATTGTTGGGATTTGAGTGCTGATGGCATTTGATCCAGTTGAGGTTTTGGTTTGCCCTATCTTTGGAATCAAACCGACATCAGGCAAAATTGGAATCCTATTGTAGGCACTCAAAACTGCATTGATAGCATCAATGGCTTTATTTGCCAGACTGACAACACCTTGAATTGCCTTGTCAATGATATTGATGATGCCAGTCACCAATTTGGCTATTGCCCCGATTATTGGACTCGCCACATCAAACAAGATTTTGAAGGCAGTTCCAATTCCCTCAATTGCCAATTTCAATTGTGTTTTTAATATCGGCACTAAATACTTTTGAGCGAACTCAAAGACTGTTTGGAATAAGACAAATACCGCTTCAAAGTTGCCTTTATTGTTGCTGACCGCTGTGCTGACTTTTTCAAACGCATCTCTTACTGCATCTATGATTGGCACAAAATACTTTTGCATAAAGGGAACCAGATTGTTTTGGAGAAAATCATTTACATTCTTGAAAACTGGCAACACTTTTTGTTCAAAGGCAGGGAATAGTCTGTCGAGGATAAAATTGGTTAGTTTCTCAAATGCTGGCAATAGCGCGATGCCGATTCGCTCTTGAACCTGAGTGAAGCCGATTCTTATCTTGTCGGAAGCATTAGCCGTAGCCTCAGCGGTTCCACCCACCTGAGTTTCAATCGCCTCCAGGATTAGGCGTTGGGCTTCACCGATTTTGTTGCTTTCAACTAAAGTCTTGATTCTGTCTTTTTCAACTTCTGTGAAAGTAACACCTGAGCGAGATAGCGCGGTTAAGCCTTTGATTGGATCTTGTAACGCTTTACCTAACTGAACCGCATTGGTTTCAGCCGAACCAAAGCCAGCAGCAGCGAGATCGATGGCTGCTTTAGTAGCTCTATCAAACTCCCCACCGATTTCATTTGCGCTTTTGGCTAACTCTTTGAAAGTCAATAATTTGGCCTGAGTAGCCTTGATTGAGTTGGTATCAACTCCAGTTGCTCGAGCAGTTGCCTCTGCATACTCGACCAAACGATCTGTGACCTCTTTTGTGGATTCGCCAAACAAACCCATTGATTTGTTGATTTGTTCAATGCGCTTATTGGCGGTATCGGCTTGCTCGCCCATTAAGACTGCCTTTGAAGCAAATGCAATTGCAGCTGCTCCAGCGGCGGCTAA
>CAYVBV010000169.1:0-3114 GCA_964449745.1 uncultured Polynucleobacter sp.
CCATTTTAAAAAATAATATAAGTTTTTCATTTTCTCAGTCCCATAAGTTTTCATACGTAAAAGTGATAAATAACTATAACAGAGTTAAAGGAGTTTGTCAATGGCTTACACATATCTAATAGGATGGAGCAACCACGATAAGTTTTACTACGGTGCTCGCTGGGCAAAAGATTGCTCACCTGACGATTTATGGAATACATATTTCACTTCCTCTAAACACGTTAAAGCGTTTCGTAAAGAACACGGCGAACCTGATGTTATACAAGTTCGCAAAGTGTTCAATGATGTTGATAAGTGTAAACTTCATGAGCGTAAAGCCCTAGAGAAGTTAGACGTACTTAACAACGATAAATGGTTAAACAAGAACATCAATGGTATGTTCCTCCCTACTGGTCCTATGTCTGAAGAGCATAAGCGAAAGAAAGTTGAGAGATTTAAGCGCACTATGCAGGGTAGAGGTACAATGACTGGAAAGGCTCATACAGAAGAAACTCGTAATAAGATTAAAAGTGCTCTTAGTAATAAACCTAAGTCTGCTGAACACATTGCCAATATGCGTAATCGCCCGCAGGACACTATGCGTCTTACTTGTCCACATTGTAGCAAAGAGGGCGACTATAAGAATATGAAGCGTTGGCATATGGATCGTTGTAAACATAAAGTCTAATCCCACAACGATTCGTAGTATTCGCCAAATAATTTAAATGCGTTTGTCATGCGTTCTTGTGTATCTTCTAAACAGGCTTTGCATACCGGATCACCAAAGTTAGAACATTTGTCATGACATACATCAAGTGGATCAACATGCTTTACTTTTTGTTCAAATGCCCATATCATTTCATCTAGTATTTCGTTCCAGCGTTCTTTAGAAAGGTTGCTAGGAAATCCATGTGTTGTTGCTTTGAGTTGTACAAGCATAGGATGAATAATCATAGCAAGTGTACAATCCATATTCCAAGTGTCAAACGGTTCTATTTCAACATGTTCGGCTCTGTTCTTACGATATGGACCTATGCGGACTTTCATGATACTTCACTTTTACCTTTGTCAAGAGGAACAATATTAATCATTCCTGCGTCTCTACTAGTATCCATACCTTCTTCTGCTAACATGTTATATACAATGTCTCTAAACCAACGATCTACAATATCTTCTTCTTTGTCAGATTCAGTACCATAGTCGTTTGCAATAAGTTCTTGAATAAAGTAACTGTTCCAATCAAGTTCGAAGAATCCGTTGCGGATGTTGTCTTTGTTTACTTGCATATCAAGTACATTAACCCAAGGTAATTTCTTACGTGTAGCATATGCCTTTGGATCACGAACTTTGATAACTTCTAATTCTTTGGCTTCTAGTTCTTTTTCCTTAGCAGTGATACCAGTAATATCTTTTAGCCATTTTTTCATAATCCTAGTTTCCTTAATTTATCTGTGTCTACTACTTTAGGTTCCCCAGGCGTTGCCGAAGAGCGAGATGTGAAGTCTTGGGGTAAAACGCCAGCCCCTTTCCATACATGCTTCTGCGACATCTTTGACGTTGAGATTGTACTCTTCCGACCTACCACCGAGCGGCATAAGATACACAGGACATTCCACACCTTTAGCACGATACGCTTCGACAGCCCGAGTAACTTCATCGAAGTCGTCGTTACTAGCGACAACAAACTTGAGATAAATGTCACTACCGTCAACACTGCTATACTCGCGAGCAACATCAGGCAATATAGCAGTTTCCCAAGGTTCTCCTGAAACACTAAGTTTTGGGGAACAACTCCAAGTAATTTCAAATCTGTCTTGATCCATGAGATAGTTGAAGAAATCGTCGTGTAAAGGTTGTGTAGTGTTTGTTTCAAATGTAACATTTTTTAAATCCTGCATACGGGGATGTTCGAACAGTTCGATATACAATCGCTGCCACGCTAATAACGGTTCACCACCTGTCATAATAAGGTGTACATCCTGACCATTATCCATTGTCCACTTGCCTTCCGGTGTAAGTGACAATAGGTGTTCAACTACTTCGTCAATAGTTGCTTCTTTGTTAAAGTGTTTAAACTCCGGATAGATACTTGCATATGTATCGCATCCTGTGTGTATGATAGGCAAGTCCTCGAACTTTTCAGTTGTTTCGTGTACACCTGCGTCAATTAATGCTTTTACTTCTGCATTATAACGGTTACCTTCTGCATGTTGCTCCCAACGATTTTTTGTTTCGTTAGTACCAAAGTTCATACAACGAAAGTTACAACCAAATGTACGCAAGAATACACTTGGTACTCCTACAAACTTACCTTCGCCTTGTACGCTATAAAACGCTTCTGAATATCGTAGTTTCATATTAACTCCTAATACTGTATTATAACACTGATGACAATAATAGTCAACAATATTGTTGGCACTTCGTTTAATATACGCATTTGCCTACCTGTGTAACTAAAGTCACCGTCTGCCATTTTTCTTCGTGTTGAACTTAACCAACCATGAAACCCAAACATAAGAAACACTGCTCCTGCTTTGACCCAAGGCCAAGTAAGACTCCAATCAACCACACCAAAACTTATTAGTGTTAAACCTGACAGTAATGTAGCAACCATAGCAGGAAGCATAATAAACTTTTGAAGCTTATATTCCATAGTTTCTAAAATACGATATACTTCGTCAGAATAACCTCTATACTCTAAATGATATACCATAACCCTCGGCAAGTAGAATAGTGCTGCCATCCAACTAATAAGCGACACTATGTGAATTACAAGAACCCATTCATACATTAACGTTCAACCAACGGTTTAGTATTGTTTGTATCATGATAGTCACCAGACTTATAATAATCACGACTTGCTTCTTCTTTTATTATAATACCGTTCTTCATACGATATGTAATAATCTCTCTACGGATCACTCCGTCTGTATCAGCGTCAAACGCTGCTTTAAATGGTCCATCACTCATCTCGATGCAAACTCCTGTTGTAATTTAATGTTGTCAAAAAACTCTTTCTTTGTACCTGCGTCATCCTTAAATGCACCACGCAACACAGTTGTTTGTGTAAGACTACTAGTTGCCATAATACCTCGATTTTCACAACAACCGTGTGTTGCTTGGATATATACACCT
>CAYVBV010000170.1:0-3101 GCA_964449745.1 uncultured Polynucleobacter sp.
GCAGAATCTTGACCTCTAAATTGCCAAGTATTATTCTGTGCTGTCAAATAAACACTAGACTCAAGTCCTGCTCCCCAGTTTCCTGCATCTATCTGTGCGCTACCGTTTGCTAAACCTCCAGGAGTAGCAGTACCATATCGAATCCTGATAAATTCGCCACTTGATATAACACCTATATTAACTTGTTTTTCATCTTCAAGTAAATCTATAGAATGATTATTAACGGTACTAAGACCAATATAAAAATTACTAGACTTTAATTCAGAAGGTCTGATTGATATACTAGATTGTGTTAGAGGGTCTAGACCTAATTGTGTACTCAAATTAACTGTTAACGCTTCATTTAATGGTACAGTGATGCTGTTCAATCCTGTTATACCTGATGACGCCGGAACAGTTAAAACACCATCGTCACCAAACTGCCACTGATAACCTGTGCCTTGTACATCAGTATAGATATTAACTACACCGCTTGCTTCAGCATTGATGTTAGTTACTCCTCTTACTTCAAAGTTGCCGTCTGTAGAATCTAATACCGCGCCACCGTTCATTGACGTTGTTTGATCAAGTTTTAAACCATTTCCGCCTTCAGTTACACCGTCGTGTACTCTTAATATAAACTCTCCAGAATTATCCTCGTACATTACTAATGTGCCTGAAGGTAGTACGGCTTCAGTCTCTCCGTAAAAAGGATTATGTCCTTGTACCTGACTTACATTTATTTTTCTTATCGTTGCCATTTTTAATCCTTAATCCCAAAACTCGCTGCCGTAAAACACCTTAGCAGTCCAATGTATTTTTAATGTTTTCGGTTCGCCATCTAAACGACGATAACTGATAGTGCCGTCGTTTTCAACTAACCATAAGTCGTCGTTACCACTGTCACTGCTGCCACTGCTTACTTCTGTATGGCTAATATGATTTTCACCGCCATCTCTAACTATGTGTATAGTACCTATAAATGTACCTTCGCCTGTAAATGCGTGATAGTCTATAACAGCACCTCTCATGTCATTGTTACCGCTAGGCAAATCTGCCGCATCCCACCATACTTGAGGCAGTCCACCAACATCGTATCTAATGTATATAGTATCTCCTATATTATAAGTTTGAGGTGTAGCAACACTAGGACCAATCTCTCCTCCGGTGCTGCTGTATCCGCCTTCCCAATTAAACCAAGTAGTATTATCTAAACTAAATTGCAGTGTGTTTAGATTAACATTGTACAGACTTGGGTTGTCTAATATTTCGTCTATAAGCGTATCGGCAGCGTTAAACCAAAATTGGTAATTATTTACAACACTCCTTGACGCTGTAGTAGTAATATTAGTTGGTACTATTTCAGTGACGCTAACAACGTTACTGCCTACTACTTCTTCTATTCTTCTTCCGCCGCTTGCTGTACTCTTAACACGACCTAATCCTTGTGCAGATGTTAATACAGAACCGTCGCTAAATCTAACACCTTCTTGTAGATTATTAATATCTAGTTCTTGTCTAATGTAACTAAATCCGCCACCGCCGCCTTGTGTCCAACTTAACCATTCAACTGTATAGTATTTTCCGTTGTCTGGAAGATACATTACGGCTTTACTTCCTGGAACAAAATTACCTAATGCCTGTTGATAGACATTGTAAAAAATATCATACGTGCGTGTAGCAACATTGCTTAGATCATCCCAACCATCTACATTCCAAAGTGTTCCGCCAGGGCTTAATGTATCATCCCAACTACCTTCTCTGTATGGGTTAAATATACCACCATTATTACCTCTTGTAATACCTACACCTGCTCCGTTGCCGTCGTCTTCTATAAGAATATCAACTTCGCTGCCGCCGTTTGTTTTAGAAAACACAACAGCATCACCTGCAAACTTAGCGGTAGGAAGTATGTTAATATGTGTTACAGCATTATCGATTGTTCTTTCAGGTGTGCTTGGGCCGTATATGTTTCCTGCTTCTGTTATACTGCCGCCATCTGCTCCACTATTACCACTTGTGCTAACAAAGTTTGCACTGTTACCTGTTACAAATAGTGCAAATATACTTGGCTCATAAGCAAAACTATATGTAGATCCTGCACCAAATTCTGTTGTTCCATCTACTACAGTATTGCCATCGTTGTAAGATATATCAGTTGCTAAATCAGTGCTGATATAGTTAGCATCGTCGTATTGATCTGCACCGCCATCACCTATGCTGTTTGCGGGCCATGAAACCGGTGGTGGAGGTACTGTTCCAGTAACATCATAAGTTAGTATGTTTCCAAACTCATTTACAGATGTTATAGTTACAGTTACATCATTGTCAGGAGATAGCAGTGGTGTACCTTGATAGGATATACTGGTACCGGGTATTACAATAACATCATTGACACTATAGCCAGAACCGTTACTCCAGCCACTTAAATCAAGAGTATTAGTGTTAACACTATAAAATAAAGAAAATACTGCAAATCCGGTACCTGTACCTTGTCCTGACAAGTCTGCACTTACTGTAAAACTTCCGTCTGCTAGATAAAAATCAAAACCAGTAACTAACCCGTTTGCTGCTGTAGCCAATGTGCTGTAGTTAGTGTTGAACAGAGCCTTCATTTCGTCTACAGTATTGTAGACGCCCTCAAGACCCTCAGTCAATATAACATTATCAATAGCTGCTTCGGCAAATGCCTGTAGTGTTGACAATGATTTAGGGCCGTTAACATCGCCGTAAATAACAAACATTGCTATAACATCACTGGTGCTTAATCCACTAACACGGAAATCATCTTCAGCGCCGTTAGGATCTATAGTTGTAGTAGTCGCAGCAGGTTTGTGTATAACAAGTTTGTTTACATTAAGTTCATTAGAACTATTGTTAGTGTGTACCACACCATAACTAACTTGTAGTCCTTTGTAGGTTGTTCCTATATTTGCTGGTATTGTTACTGTAGGTAGTCCACCTTGTCCTAACAATCCTTCAGTGTCAGTTAAGTCACTAACGTCTTCTGGAATAAATGGCTTATTTGTTATTAAATCCCAATCTGTAGGACCTGGATCTCCTTGTGGGCCTTGCGGACCTTCTGGACCAACTGGTCCTTGTAATCCTTGTGGACCTTCTGG
>CAYVBV010000171.1:0-3079 GCA_964449745.1 uncultured Polynucleobacter sp.
CTAATCCGTTTGTTGAATTTGGTATATTCAACGTTGAGTTATACATGTGGGGTAACGCCATTAAAGAACCTAAAGGTAAATCCGATAGGATGGCCGCGGTTCTTCCAATAAATTCTAAACTAACTCTGTAATTACCGTCTTGTGGGTCAAATCTGGCATTAAAACTTTTTAACATCAATTCATATCTAATTGCCTTACCATAATAACCTTTTACGGTTAAAAAGAATAAAGGATATGGTAATTGCATAAATGCCGAATATGGTGATTTTTCACCTAACTCAAATAAGGCTCTACCTTGTACGTCCACCAATTCAATAGAAACTAAAGGTATAAATGATGCGTTGTTTGTAATTTTTATATTAGTAATACCAAGTAATTGAGTATCTTGTACATTATTAACACTTCTAATGTATCGGACCTTTTTTTCCTCTTTATTAACCTTAATCGATTCTTGGGTTTGGTTAATTCCTCTACCCTCCAACGAACCTTGACCAGTTATTTGGTCCGACCATGAACTATCTAAATAACGTTTTCCTTCTGGTGATAAAAAATTAAGTTTACCTTCACTACTACCACCAAAGTTAGCAATGGACACATCGTTAAAATTTTCACCAACCGCTAGTTTTGTTCTTGGAATTATTCGTGCCTCTAAATTGGCGTACATTACAAGATTTTCATGGTCAACAAGTCTCTCTTGTACTTTACCATCTTTGTCAAATATCTTGTTAGGGTCTACTAATATAATATTATCATAATCAGCATCCCAAGCAACATTACCATCTGTAAATTTTTTTACTTTATCTGCCATAATAATAGAAATGATTATCTACCGCGTTTTTATAATCTTGAAGTGATGCAATTAAAGGAAAAGGAACTATTAATACAGAACCATCAGGAATGTCATTTTCCAAACCCCCAAACTGTGGGTTAGCCATCTGTATTAACCAACCAAAAAATGGTGTTCCATAAAATTCTTGTGAAATTTTATCTAATCTACTTCTCCCCTGACGGTAGATATATTTTCTATCTGTGGATTTGGACAATAGTGTAACATATGGTACAACAATTGGTTGACCATTTAAAAGAAAGTTTTGATATCTATTATAGTACTGCATTAGTCAAGTTTTACTTTATTGTTCCAAGAATTTTTATCACCACCATTAACACCACTATAAAGAAGATTAAAGTTATCTAAATCTGCTGCGTTTGGAGTTTTGATATCTGAATAATCAAAGTATCTTCCCTTTCCTTTAACATAAGGCTTATATTCATTAAATACAGACTTGAAGTATTGGTCTTTGAATTTAGTGAATTTATCACTTGAACCCTTGTATTCTTCATCGTATTCTTTAACCAAAATAGCTTGTTGTGCGTATACTTCAGATGACCACACATTTTCATTTACTAAATCACCTAAAAATTCAATACTTAGGTCGGCACTATTTTCAATAGTTTCTCTACCAAATATCATAGACCATCTTTTCTCAGCGGCATTACCAATACCTCCACAATAAAAACTAATATCATTTATATTATTAGACCAACCGTCAGTCATCAATTCGTATGATTGTAGATTGGTATACAATGTATTAATATTATCGGCAACAGTTTTATAGTCAGCAACTAACTCTTCTTGTGTTGTTGTAACACCTACAGATGTGTCTGAAATTCTTGTTGTTGCCGTTAACGAATAAAGAATCTCCTGACCTGAAGGTTTTTTAAATCCATCAATACCACTTTGGACCAAATTAATCTTATCCACCACTCTAATAAATTCTTGTTCGGTTGTTACAAGATTATTTAAATTGGTTAACATTGATGATTGGAATGTATTTTTTCTCTTATTAATTGCATCAATAAGTTGTTTCTTATACTTTCTTACATCACTATTTTTAACATCATTTTTTCTATTACCGGTTGTAAATGGTACAATCAATGGACTAACATCGTTATTAACATCATCAATTGCTCCGTTAAATACCTCATCAATCTTATTTTGTAACTTTTGTGATTTACCAAAAATACTTGATTCAACATTATCTGTTGAAGATGATGCGTATTGACCAAAATAACCTGTAATATAATTTCGGTCTTTAGTAAACATTCTTAATCCACCCGTTAAATAAGCTTGATTAACACTTTCTAAAGCCGCCACAGTACCCTCAGCATAAGCTTTAGTTACATCAATTAGATTATCCATAATTTCTTTAAATGATGTACTACCAGTAACTGTTAATCCATCATTACTAATAATTTTGGTTTCAATAGTGCCGATAGTAGTACCCGCCTCATTTTGAGAATCGAGACCCAAATCTTGGTTAGTTAATGGAAATGCATCAAGTAAATCTTGAATTACATAACGGTCAATCTGACTAGTGTCTTCAGTAGCCGTTGCTCTTTCATCATACATTTCAGTATTTGCATAATAGTTAAATGACAATGCATTTTGAAGTTGAGCCACAGGTTCTTTTAATCCATGTCCACCAATGAAATAGAATGAAATACTGATATCTGCCAACATCGGTTGAACTCCAATACCCTCAGGATTTAAATCCAAATGTAGTGGTTCATATCTTATAGACATTGAGTTGATTGCAATTTTTGTATGCCAAAAATCTCCAACGCGTAATACACATATTGGGGGTGCTCCAAATGAAGTATTTAACGCGTCGTTTTCCATTGGTTTACCATCAGGACCAATAGTCGGGATTGTATTACCAGGTCTTAAACATTGTTGTAAGAAAGTTAAACGAGAATTTAACCCCTCAGGTGTAATAGCGTGGAATGCGGGATTAAAGTATTTTATTTTATCCTTCATACTATCATAAATGAAAGGACTATCTTCTTTAATCATTTCAAAATAATCACATTCACTTAATAGTTTTCTAAGCATTTTCTTAGCTAACCCTTGTTTTAATGTTAATTCTTGTGTTTGTTTTGTTAATGGAGGTGACGGAGACGCTTCTTCGCTACCAGTTGTAGGTTGTGGTATTACCTCACCAGGTACTTGTTCATCTTTAAATTGTTTTGGTTGTACCGTAACATTAATAATTTGAGCTCTACGACAACCCATAGCAAC
>CAYVBV010000172.1:0-3034 GCA_964449745.1 uncultured Polynucleobacter sp.
TAACTTCCTAAAGCTTACCTAAGTATTTTAACGCCTGTCTGAAATACTGTCAACCACTAATTGCCCAAATCAGAATAAATATACCCGTCAGTCCTGCAATGCACAATAAGACCCCTACTGTCTCTGCGACTAGCTCTGTTTTTGTTCCACTATATTTCATTTCACTCACTCCCATTATAAGTTGACACAGTAATCCTCAACAGTAAGCGACACAGTAACATCGCCGTCCTCATGGTCGCTGTAAATATCCTGAAAAAGCTTAAAAACCCTTAGACCCTCTTCAATGTACTTGTTGGGCTGGCTATAGTCTTTGTCTATAACCACACGGGCCAGTACATGGTCTGTTTTTACAACGCCCTTGGAGTCTGATCGCATATAAGATGACGACACAGCCTCAATCAAGGCACCCCTACACTCTGGATAAACTCTCCTAGTCTTCATTCAAACCCCTCCTCTTCTATGGTGTTTAACACATCCAGCAATGTCTCGACTGCTGACAATCGTTTGCTATTAGTCATCATAAAAAATCACCTCAGTTATCTGATCAACTAGTGTACTGACTTCATCTAACGTGTGTTCAGGTAGTGAACGCTCGTTATGCGTCACTGACTCCAGATGGTCTAAAATAAAGCTTAAGTCAAAAATAAGACACTTTTGTTTCTGTAGCATGGTTATTCTTCCTCTATCCATTGTTGTGTGTCTTCGTCGTATACTACAGGTATCAGCGCGGCAATGCCTGAATCTATTTCCTCCTGTCCTAATTGGTGCCGCTCAGCGTCTTCCTTGGCGGCATCTAGCCATGCTTCCAGCGTATCGATGCTGCCCGTCTGGGGCATCATATAGAGCCTGTGTTGTTTCATTTTTTGGTTTCCTTTCTTCGTGTTGCCATTGGTTTAGGTTTACGGTTTCTATTGTCTTCAATTAAAGCGTAAACCGTCATTACGGCTAACGCAACGAATAAACCTTCAAATAATATCATGGTTTTGTCCTTATAGTTGAATTAATCTGATTACTTTATGCATAGCTATGCCGTGTGCAGGATAGGCTATAACCTTGATGTCTTTAGACCAGCACTGGCGACACGGGCCGCATTTGCCGTCACGCGTCGAGGCTTCACACAAGGCCATTGTGGGCGCTATATCGTCAATGGTAGGGATGATAGTACTACTGGTATCAACGCCAGCGATAGGCGCTACAATCTCGCCAGTGACGCTGTCGGACGATAGGCGCACAACTACGTTAGGCAATGCCGACATTTCAGCGAGTACATCTTGGAACTTGCTGAACTTATGCATTCTAGTCGGCAACCAATGCATACAATGAGGGGTTGCTTTCATGATTTCCAGCACTTTACGTGCAAGTCTGATATCATACAGGTCGCCAGAATCGAACCAGCGAAAGTATCGGTCATTATCGAGTTCAGCTATCATCTCTTCCGTCCATTCGTCGCGCTTCCAGTCTAGTTGGTTTGATAGGCGGGGCGCTTTTACGTTAGGGAATCTGTAGTTGCCTGTAGTAGCGTAGCACCCTTTACAGGCATCAACTAAACCACCACCCTCTGCCTTCGACGCTGGACAGGTAACCAAAGCTTGAAGCGACCACGAGCGGCAGGGCATTTTTCCAGTTGCTGATAGTTTTAACATCGTATTATTCCTTTGGTTGTTGGTGAGTAGGTTTAAGATTACGCCCTGTAGAAACAAGGCGCAAGGTTTAAAACTACTTAGCCTCTTTTATAGTGAACGGGCCGTTCGTATCTTCCTGAATCAGTCCTATAAATCGAAACGTAGTGTCCGTGTCTACTTCCGTCTTCAACTGTATAGCTGAAGGTCTGGCCATAGCCAATAGGTTCAAAGTGTACTTGCCATGTTGCCAGCAGCCCTTCAGATTCTAATGCGGCATTCAAGGTTTCAAAGTAGTTCATGTCTGTATTCCTTATCTTGTTGATGTTGTTGTGGGCCGAAGCCCTGTTTGGTTAGGCTTACGCCATTAAGTCCGCATAAAATTCCATGGCTTCTTTCATCGACCACTTGCAAGCGTCAAACCATTGGGCGCTTTCTTCCTGTGATTGAACAGAATAACCACAACCATCCTTCCAAGCAGTAATTACCACACCTTTAATAACCTTGCTGTAGATTCTTCCTGATTTGGTGGTTGTGTAGTTCATCTTTGTTCCCGTTGTTGGTGGGGCCGAAGCCCCGTTTGGTTGTTAAAGTTCCCACTCTTCGTCGTAATCATAATCTTCAGGGTGACGCTGGGCTGGGCCAGCGTAAAAAGGGTTTCTGTGCCAAGCGTCTGCCCCAGTTAATATCCAGCACTGATCTGCGTTGTCCGCGCCCTTGTGATACGCCTCATCGCGATCCCACTCAGCGTAGGTAGATGATCCGCAATCTCGCTCATGCTCTTCTAATCCGTAAAGTTCCATTTTGTTCCCCGTTTCGTTGTTTGGGGCCGAAGCCCCGTTTAAAGCGTCTTAGCATTCAGGTTATGCCGCTTTTTCTGATAACAGAATATCAAGCAATTCGCAAAGCCTGACGGTTTGGTCATCGGTTATTTCGCGACCTTCAAACCGCGCCAAGTTTATTGTTTCAGCAATGAAACGTGCTTCGATTAATAATGTGTTCATGTACTGTCATCCTTATGTTGAGTTGCACAATGGGAGACCTTCTCCCGTTGCTTGTAAGTAGTCTACTACCGTTTTGAGTGTGTGTGTGTACTATTTACAGGCTCTTATGATGGGGTATTAGTTTGAGTGATAGAGGTCTGGTGGGTATTGTGCCTATTAATGGCATATCGATCCAGACGCAATCTAACGCGTTATGAGCGGTTCTGGGTGTCTACCTATATGATGCTATTGGTTGACGGAGAAAAGCCGGGAATTAGTTTCGGTGATGATGGTATACCACCAACATAGACAAGCAATTATCATACCAACACAGGGTAGCGATAGAGTAGCACTGGTTGGCATAGGCACCATAATCCACCCCCACTCGTCAACCATTGAATTCACATGCAAGACCCATGCCAACATTGGTAC
>CAYVBV010000173.1:0-3017 GCA_964449745.1 uncultured Polynucleobacter sp.
TTGATTAACAACCAAATTCTGTAAGAACTCAACATTATCAGTAAGTTGCTGCGTTTGCTCCTTTAACTTATCAACTTCTGTTTTTTTCTGCTCTTCTTCATACTCTTCAAAAGTTCTTTTCTTAGTAGAAGAACTTTTGGAAGTTTTTGGTTTGTTGGAACCAATATGATGTAAAATCTTAGAATATCTATTCATTCTCTTATGGGTTTTGATTATTTATTCTTCAAAGACACAAGATGTCTCTGTAGTGCTTGAGGTTTGAGATATTACTAATCCTAAGAAGGTAATGGATTTTTCAGTTGCAGCAACAGCACCTGTTAAACTAATATCAAAAGTTCCAGCACCATTATCTCTAAGAGCAATATCAAAAGCCATTATACAGCAACTCCATTATCTGAACGACCTACTTTTGTGCTGCTTTCATATGCTTCAGTATAAACAGTTTCAGTATCATCATACCAAGTAAGTGAATAAGAACCATCACCACTTCTGCTTGTTTCTAAAACTTTTTCTCCATTAGATTCTCTATGCAGAGAAATAGTTACTGTTCCACCATCACTACCAGTAATATTTCCAGAAACGGTATGACCTATTGAATGATATGTAAAAATTAAGTCAAGGTAATCAAAACTAGCAGCACCATTTGCAAGAACTGTTCTCCAACGTCTTGCAGTTTGCAAACTCATTCTTGAAGTATCTGCATAAATATCGTCTCCCCAACGACGGAATAAAGTTCTAACTTGAGAATATGTTTGGTGAAGTCCAGTTTCTGGGTCAGTCTGTCCAATATCAGTATATGCATTTTCCCATTGAATACCTCCTTCTGCTGCTAATCTTTCTACTTGAACTGTTACACCAGCAGCAGTTCCAGTGGTGTTGGTAAAATACCAATATCTAGTTCCAATTGCACTATAAAATCTATCAGTTTCTGGTAGAGCAGGTGCTACTGCAGGAATTACTCTTAAGACATTAGCAGTACCATCAAAATATGCACTCAAATTCCAGAAGACTGTATGATTAGCAGCACCATATCCTTCAGTAGGTTTTCCTGCGGTGTAATTAATAATCCAGAATCCACCTATATTAAATCCAAAGTCAACAGTATCAGTTCTGTATACATCCCAGTTTACAGAATTTCTGCCTCTTGCAAAAGTGAATGCAGCATCGTTTCTTATCATTGCAGCATTACTACCCGCAATTTGTACAGAAGCATCATCAGTAAATGTAACAAAAGAACCTGTGCCAATTCTTTGGTTAATACCCGCAACTGCTGCTGCCTGGTCCCAGAAAGAATAGAATGAAATTGCTTTGGTTGTAACTGTTCCTGGTTCTTCAATCCAAAATTCTCTATCTCCTCTTTGATAATCTGATGATGTTGTACCTCCCATAGGAGAATTAACTTCCATCGGCAACATTAATGAGACATAAGTATTATTTGAGGATGTTGCATCAAACTCATAAGTTACTGTTAACCATGCTTGCATATGATACCACAAGTTAACAACAGATGTCCAAGCAAAAAATCCCATTGACGAAGAAGTATTTAAAACTGCACTAACGTCCCATACATATCTCATAAAATAGTTTGTAGCAGAAACACCTTCAAAAATACCTGTAGTAAGAGCAGTAGTCGTATCAAGTTGTAAGGTAATTGTTGAGTCAGTAGTTACTGCACTACTTCTCATACCCTGAAATGTAATATAAGTGCTTCTGTATACTTTAGATGCTTCAGGTAGTTCTGTAGAAAGGTTTGGTATTGTATCCAGAGCAGTTCCTGGTTTAGCAGTTCCTAAAACACCAGTACCACAGTTCAAAGGAATACGAACAGTTTTTATTTGAGTTGCACTAGTATCATCATATTCATAGGTAATGTATATTGTTACATTCACATTTGTATATGCGACGTTAGTAGCAGTTCCGTCCATAAGAACAGATGCTGCAAATGTTTTTGATGTTCCAGTCGTCCAGTTTGCTACGAAATGAGAAGTCATATCTGCAGCATGGAATACATATATATCTTCACCAGAACCAGTATAAAGGTTTGAGTTCGTATGTGTTCCTGCAGTTGCACCACCAACTGAAAAATCTATTCTTCTTGTAGTAACGTTACCTGTAGCAGTAGCAGTTTGCATAGCAGACACTACTGCAATCACAGATTTAAAAGCACTTCCTGATGGTGCTTCAGGTAAACTTATTGTGATTGAAGTAAGTGCCGTAAGTGTATTATCAACCATAGATGCCAATACAGGCATCGCATATTCTACTGTCTTAAGTCTGGTTGCCATATTACGTTTGCTGTATTACTAGTATTAAAACTGCTTTGGTGATTGTTGATGCTGATTCAACTTCAAAACCAAATACATCATTTGCAGAAACTCCAGTAGTCCATCCAGTAAGAGTTGTACTGGTTGCTCTTTGTGCTGATGTGAGTGTTGGTTTTGCTGATGCAGTAATCGTGTTTGCATTTGTTGGAATTGAAGCATTTGCTTTCCAAATATCAAATACTGCTGAACCAGAAATATCAGAGATAATTTTCCATTCTGTAATTGTTCCTGCGTAAGGAACTTCAACATATCCTTTAGTTCCTGTTGTTATTGCAGTTCCTCCACCATCAATTGAAACACCAACTGTTCTATTTACTGTTGGAGTATTTCCTAGTATTCCCTGTGTACCCTGAATACCTTGAGTTCCTTGAGTTCCTGATCCAGTTATTCCTTGAATTCCTTGAGTTCCTGATCCAGTTATTCCTTGAATACCTTGAATACCTTGAGTACCATCAGTACCCTGAATACCTTGAGTTCCTGATCCAGTTATTCCTTGAATACCTTGAATACCTTGAATACCTTGAGAACCATCAGTACCAGTAGTACCTTGAGTTCCTTGAGTTCCTTGAGTTCCTGATCCAGTTATTCCTTGAATACCTTGAGTTCCTTGAGTTCCTTCTCCAGTTATTCCTTGAATACCTTGAGTTCCTGATCCAGTTATTCCTTGAATACCTTGAGTTCCTTGAGTTCCTG
>CAYVBV010000174.1:0-3016 GCA_964449745.1 uncultured Polynucleobacter sp.
TCCGCTGGTTTGAGGCCTTGCGCAGGAGGGCGTAGCGGCTGGCGGCGGTGAGCACCTGGAGCTGGTTAAGCAGCTTGCGGGGGTCGGGGATTGTGTTCATGGTTAGGCAAGGGATGTGATGCTTGCTGGCGGTGTAAAAGGTCCGGTATATAGCACCTTAGGTGTGAAGCGAAAGCCACTTAGCCCCAGTTGCAAAATACCGTTGCCGCCGCTTTCAAGAAAAGCCGATGCAGTATAAATAGCATCATCAGGTAGATTCGCTAGCGGACTAAAATCGGTTAGAACCGATGCGATTAAAGTACCTTGAAAGTATATGCTTTGCGAAGTTTCAGTCTTTACAAGTGCGAGATGATACCATGCGTCAGGCTGCAAAAGTTCGGGCCATATGTAACCATAGGAGGGCATGGAAGCGTTGGGGCCGCTGGGATCAGCAAGCCAGTAGCTACCAAAGAAAATTTCTACTTCAAATCCATCGTATCCTTGCACATAAAGGGAGTAAAGATAGGAAGTGGGACCAACATCATGAAAAGCGTTGTATAATAATGTTGCGTAAATAACATAGTCCGCGTAACTCATCTCTATTTCGGCTCTACCTAAAACAGTTCCTATGGGTGGGAACGAAGTATCTCCCTTGAAATACGCTTCTACTGTGTACTCTTTTAACTTGTGTACAGGTTTTTTTAATTGTGTTGCATCTACAACTCCATCGCTAGTCAATACTTTAACCCTTCCCGCAACGCTATCAGCTACATCTAAAACGTTAGTATTGTCACACAAAGGAAATTCAATGTAAGCACTATAAAAAGTATCGGATACAGTAGCCTGAGGCGCTTGAAGGAAAGAGGCGCCCCCAGGTCCGCCCGACGGCACGAATACACCACCGGCTTCAACTTCAAAAAACAAGTTGTTTTTAATTCCTTTTGTTTTTGCTGCAATGGTATTTGTAGAGATACTGTTTAATATGAAATCTTGATGCGGTACTAACAAGAAATTTGGCGGTCCGCCAAAACGATTGGCCGCTGGTCTGCGCTCAATCTGGGGCTGCGTTACTTGGGAACCTGTGATGGGGTTTCCGTTGGCGTCTTTGCCTTGGGCGGCAAGGGCGTTGACGCGGTTGATCTCGGCTTCGCTTTGCAGGCGCTTGTTAGCTTCCTTTTCTAGCTGGGCCTGGCGGCTGGCGTTTTGTTGGAGACGCGCTTGGGCTAGGAGCTTGTTGTCACCAACGCTGATGTTGATGTTGGTGCTCATAGCGGTGCCTAGTCGTCGGTGACAAGGTTAATGCGGTAGGTCTGAGTTTGACCGGCAGCCAAGGTGATGTTGGGGTCTTCGGTGATGACGCCGATGGGGTAGGTCGCCCCATCGACGTAGTAGACAATGCGGTCGTAGCTGTAGCCCGCACCAGTGGCCGTGAAGGCGGCATCAATGGCCGGGATCTCGTAGCGGGCATCTGTGGCGTCGTAGGCCCCTGCGGCAATCACCTGCGAAAAACGGACGTAGCCGTTGCCGCTTTTTTCTACGGTGATCCAGTTGGCTACGGTGGACTGGGCCGTGTAGCCGGTCGCCCCAACGCTGGCCAGCAGTACCTTGAGCGTCTCGCCTTCGTAGGCCAGGGCGGCAACCCGCTCCAGTTCCTTTTGGCTAATCGAAACGGTGATTGCCATGTCAGGTCACCGTAAAGGTAAAGATGCCGTCGGCGTTCCAGATGATCTGGAAGATGGCGCCATCGGTTGCGGACTTGGAGCCGTCAAAGTCAATGAACGCTACCGGTGGGTCGTTGGCGTCGGTGTCGTTGTAGAGGATGCCGTAGGAGGCGGTTAACGTTCCAAGGGCAGGTACTGTCCAAGTAGTGTCATTGGCGTCGAACTTGGCATCGTTTGTGGTGACGGTTGTCACTGCGACGGAGACCAGAGACGCGCCAGTGGTGGTGTAGCCGTTGCCGCTGGCCACTTCAGTCTTGGTGACGGCAGCCAAGGTGGTATCCGCAGCGTTGAAGGTGGCTGCGGTGCAGAGCATCACCTTGTAGGTGTCGGTGCTGGCGTTGGCGCCAGAGGCAAACCGCGATGCCGTGTGGTTGTATATCGAGACTGTGACGGCCATGTAGGCACAGCTTTACCCTAGTTTTCCCGGTAGGCCTAGACGGTGGTGATCGTCGGCACCGGGGCCGCAATGGCAACGCTGGTTGCGGGTGGTGCCACGACCAGGCCAATGCCGCTGCCAACCTCAGGCACCTTGGCGGCAATGGTGACTGCGGAAGCGGTGAGAATGCGGATAGGGGCAGTGGATTCAATGCGGGGAAGCGGAGCGGCAATCGCCGTGCCTGCTGGTACTGGCATGTAAATCGGCGTCATCTTGTAGACATCCGCCGGGGTTTTGATTACTGTCGCTGGCACCGTCGTCAGTAGCGTCAAGCTGTAGTCGAACTTGGTAACGACTGGAGCTAAGCGGATGCGGCTGTCGTAGATGGCGGTTTCGTTGTACGGCAGCACCGTGGTGCTGGGGTTCATCGCGCCATCGACGATGGGCGGCTCGGCGGGCAGGGTGGTGATGCCTGGGGCGACGGGGAACCAGAACGTGCCAGTGCCCCCAACAGCAGCCCAGAACAGGGCATCCACCGAGCAGACAATGCCGTTGCTGTCAAAGGCCCAGTTAGTGCCGTTGGCGCGATAGAGCGCGGTTAGGCCGCTGGCTTGGACGTACAGCGGGGAATAGGGTGCCGCCGGCAGGCGCTCGGGGGCCAGCTGCAGGTTGATGCCGCTGCGGTTGCCCAGCAGCAGGCGGTTTTGCACCCGTCCGTAGCGGTTGGCCTTGGCAGAAGCGTCACTAGCCACAGCGGTGAACGGACCACCCGTGGGGCCGCTGAAGGTGTCGTCTGGGGCGTAGGGCAGTGAGAACTCAATGCGCCGCTGGGCCGTAGCGCTGCCGAGGGCTAGTTCTAGGTCAGCAACGCTCTCGGTGCGCCAGCCGTTGTTGGGGTCGCCGTCTTTGGCATAAGCGGCGTTGTTGGTGTCAAGAGGAC
>CAYVBV010000175.1:0-3009 GCA_964449745.1 uncultured Polynucleobacter sp.
CTTATGAAAACTGCCTCTTCATCTGCTCCAATAATTGTGAATCTGTAACCGTAATAGGTGACGTTTTCACCGTCAGATAAGAGGTTATCTATGCCCTCAAGGGGGCCTGAGCCATGACCGACATTTGAATTCAACCTATAGACATAGACCCCTTTACCCTCGTTATTCATCGCTTCGCGGTATTCAACAAAAATGCCAATACCCCGTGACTGGGGGATTACTGCCAGCCTCTTACCTTGTGAGCTACTTAGATATTCGAGTCTCACTGTTCCTGTTACAAGGTTAGGCGACAAACAGATTATGTCCTTATCTTCAATCCAGCCATTTAACCAACGATTCCAGCCAATGAAATCAGGACTTGCCAAAGTCGCCATGATGTCGTACTTGATAACTGTTTTAGAACGAGCCGAGAGCGCCTCTGTATTCCAAGGGTGAATGTAGAGATCCTCGAGCTGAAAGAGTGTGTGACCCAGATTGTGTTCTAGGCCGAGTGACATTCCCCCAACTGTGAAATAAACATTTTCCACTCCGCCAGCAGGGGTCATATATACCTCTTGAGTGCCTCCACCCCAGTAAATCGCAGAAGTCTTGTTTGTGCCGAAGAAAATTGAATCATATTTCGTTAGATCAAGGTTCCGAACCAAACTGATTGTTGCTCGGGTAATTGAAACAAGATCATCATTGTATTTTTTGCTCCATTCGGGCCAAGTCGAATCAATAGATATCCAGTTTTCGCGAGGAGCAGTTTCAAAGCTTAAATTCAACTTTCCATAAGAATTATCACGGTAAAAAATGGAAGCTTTTTCATATTCTCTATCCAGAGCTTGTCTTAAAGTATCCTGGAAAGGAATATCTTTATATTCGACTGGCACTACAAGAACTTTCGGTCCATTAGTCTGTTTCCAAGCTTTTGAAATCCTAGGAAATCCATTTCTTGAGAAATTTAGAGCCGAACCGTAATAAGTGTCTTTCGTTGCATCCTCAATTTTGCAAGTTGAAATGTCATTAAATATCGAATTCCCAGAAACTTGAGGGCAATCCGCACTTTGTTTTGAACAACTAGTTTTAATCCAGAAGCGAGGCGTAAGAATCTCCAAGGGGAAGTCAAGAGCATTTTTTGTAAGTCCACTTGATGTAAGAACTTCATATTTTCGAATGTACTTCCCTGGTGAAAGATTCTTTGGAAGAACAAAAGTGATTCTCCATTTGCCCGTAAGAGTGCTCCCTTGGATTAGTTGCCCTGTTCCGCTAAGAGCTATTTCACCTTTAGGGCCTATCACTAAGGGTCGAATTTCAGAGATTTCGAGATTTGTAGAGAGACTTAAGTGGTCAGTTACGGTTTCACCTGCACGTGCAAAGCCATGATCTGTATATGCCTCATTAATTTTTACTTCTAAAGTCGGCGATGGAGAAGCAGTGGGGCTTGGAGTAGGTGAAGGTGTTGGTATAGCCGTAGACGTAGGGGTCGGTGTTGTGACGGGCGACTGCGTTGGGCTTGCCGATGGGCTTGGAGATAGTTGCTTTTTAGCAACAACTACACCTTTGTTCCAGACCAATTTCCTTCCACTCTTGATGCAGGTGTACTTCTTTCCTTTATAGACCTGCGAAATGCCAGCCTTCTTACAAGCCGAACCAGACTTGGGCGGATTGGCCGCAATGGCTGCAAAAACTGGAGCAAAAATAGCGACGGTCGCGAAAAGCGCCGTAATTCTAGTTCGGTTCATCAGGCTCAATTATGAGGCTACTGCCGGGTCATGTATAGAAATCCACGAGAAAGACTGGGTTTTTTATGCCTCGAATTTCACTGTTATCACGTAATAAGGAAACTTGCTGGCCGTCCATGGGAGGAGTTGAGAAGCTTCATATTGGCTCGGTTAGGGCAATCTAGGGCTAGTCAATAGATTCAAAATGAAAGTTATCACGCATTAAGAATGGCTTATGGAGTTTCAGACACTCAACATTTCTCAGGATGCCTCTATTAGCCCTTAGCGATAGCCGAGAAATCCGAGTCATTTCTTTTCATCTAGATCTCGCTGAGCATCCAGACATCCTCGTACAAACTTGATTCTATTTTCAGGTGTATTGTCGATGCGCTGAAAACTATTGTCCCCTTGTAATCTGAGCAAAGCTGCACCCGTACCGAGGAACTGGAAAAACTCATAACAATTTTCTTTGGAAAAATTTACTTCTTTTACGGTCCCAGAAGGAGCAAATAAATCTTCTAGGTTTACCTCCTCTTGCCATTGTAAGAATTCTCCATATTCTTTTTCAAAATTCTCCAAAAGCTTATTCTGCGCAGTGGATAGATTTTTTACGCTGTCATATCCTAATCGGTAATAACTAGATGTAGCATAAGAAGAGATGCGATTTAGAGGAAGCTCTTTCTTTGCTACAGCGAACGCAATGGCAGACGTTAGAGTTATTATAAGAATTACAAAGATCACTAAAGTCTTTCTTGATACAAGTGAATTAAGGTTAAAAATCTGACGCTTTCTCTGAAATTCAGACCTTTTCTTTCTACTTTTCCTTCTTTTTGCTTCACGAATCACTTCTTCAAGACTTTCTTTGGAGTAGTCATGATTCTGCATTTCAAGCTTCCACTTCTCTATAGGAGGGTCAAAATCGGCCTTCTCGCCAGAGCTAATAAAAAGTTCAAACTTGACTCCACATTTCGAGCAGTAAAATGAATCGGCATCAATTTTGTGGCCACAAGACGGACAATTTGCCTTATTCACGCTGCAGGATCCGGTAACACAAAAAACCTTTCACTAGCGGGTTTAAATGTGGTCCTATCAACCAAGCGAATACTTTTCGCTTTTTACATAAGACAAGATTTCTTGTCCTATGTAAATTTTAAATTATCTTTTAGAGGACTGCAAATTGTGCGACTGGTGAATGGTTGCTACTTGGTTGCTACTCAAAATCAACGTGTCGAATATTTCCACTGATTTTTAATGAATTTGCTATTCAAACTCAAGTAAATCTGGTGGGTTGTGAGGGGATCGAACC
>CAYVBV010000176.1:0-2974 GCA_964449745.1 uncultured Polynucleobacter sp.
ATGGATGCAGTTCAGCAAGCCAATTCTGGTCACCCAGGTATGCCCATGGGCATGGCAGAAATTGCAGTGGGTCTCTGGGGCACACACCTCAAACACAATCCCAAAAATCCTTTGTGGATGAATCGTGATCGGTTTGTACTTTCAAACGGTCATGGCTCTATGTTGCTTTATGCATTACTTCACTTGACGGGTTACGACTTGCCGATGCAAGAGTTGAAAAACTTCCGTCAATTGCACAGCAAAACGGCGGGTCATCCTGAGTACGGTATTACGCCTGGGGTTGAGACCACCACAGGTCCTTTGGGTCAAGGTATCACCAACGCGGTGGGCATGGCCTTGGCAGAAAAATTACTCGCACAAGAATTCAACAAACCAGGATTTGAAATTGTTGATCACCACACCTATGTTTTCTTGGGTGATGGTTGTTTGATGGAGGGTGTGAGCCATGAAGCTTGTTCATTGGCGGGCACGCTCAAATTAAATAAATTAATTGCCTTGTGGGATGACAACGGCATTTCCATTGACGGTAAGGTCGTGAACTGGTTTGCAGAAGACACCCCCAAGCGCTTTGAAGCTTATGGTTGGAATGTGATTCGCAATGTGAATGGTCACGATGCCGATGCGGTGGCTCAAGCCATTGCCCAAGCAAAGAAGAGCGATCAACCAACTTTCATTTGTTGCAAAACATCGATTGGTCAAGGTTCACCTAATTTGGCGGGCACTGACAAAGTCCATGGCGCACCTTTGGGTGCTGCGGAAATCGCCGCAACGCGTGCTGCGATTGGCTGGAATCATCCGCCGTTTGAGATTCCTAAAGATGTGTACGAAGCGTGGGATGCTACTAGCCAGGGCGCCAATCTAGAGACTGAGTGGAATAGCAAATTTGGTGCTTATCGTGCCAAGTATCCACAAGAAGCGAGCGAGTTTGTGCGTCGCATGTCCGGTGAACTGCCAGCAAATTTTGATCAAACTGTCGCAAGCTATTTAAACACTTGCGCACAAAAAGCCGAGACCATTGCCACACGCAAAGCCAGCCAAAATGCCATCGAGGCTTTGGCATATGCTTTACCTGAATTCATGGGTGGTTCTGCAGATTTGACAGGTTCAAATCTCACCAATTGGTCGACTTGCAAAGCGGTGCGCGGTGATCAGTGGGGTAACCACATCAATTACGGTGTGCGCGAATTCGGTATGAGCGCCATCATGAACGGTATTGCTTTGCATGGCGGATACATTCCGTTCGGAGCAACTTTCTTAACCTTCTCAGATTACAGTCGCAATGCGTTGCGCATGGCCGCTTTGATGAAGTTGCGCAGTATTTTCGTATTTACTCATGACTCGATTGGTTTGGGTGAAGATGGTCCAACCCATCAATCAGTGGAGCATGTGGCCAGTTTGCGTTTGATCCCGAACATGCATGTGTGGCGTCCTTGTGACACCACAGAAAGTGCAGTTGCTTGGGCGGCTGCGGTGAAGCGTAAGAACGGCCCTTCAAGTTTGATTTTCAGTCGTCAGAACTGCCCATTCGTCAAACGTGATGCCAAGCAAACTGAGGCGATTGCCAAAGGTGGCTACGTCATGCGTGATGATAAAAATGCCAAAGCCGTTTTAATCGCTACTGGCTCTGAAGTGGCCATTGCACTTGAGACCGCAGAGTTACTCAAACAACAAGGCATTGCAGTTCGGATTGTTTCTATGCCATCCACCACCGTCTTTGATCAACAAAGCAAGGCTTATAAAGATTCAGTCTTGCCAGCAAACTTGCCACGCATTGCGATTGAGGCAGGTGTGACTGATTATTGGTGGAAGTATGGGTGTGCTGCGGTTCATGGCGTTGATACTTTTGGTGAATCAGCCCCAGCTGGCGTGCTTTATAAACACTTTGGATTAACAGCTGAGTCGGTCGCTAAGACAGTGCGTCAATGCATTTAAATAAAAATATAAGTGCAAGTACAAAAACATTTGAACTGAAAACACTCATTTAGAAATAACCAGTAAAGAATTTATCTATCAAGGGAGTTGTTATGACAATCAAGGTCGCAATTAACGGTTATGGTCGCATTGGTCGCATGGTGGTGCGTGCCATTTACGAAGAGAAGCGCGATGACATCAAAGTGGTCGCAATCAACGGCTTAGGGGGCATTGATATCAATGCGCACTTGACTCAATACGACTCAGCCCATGGACGCTTCCCAGGCACTGTGACAGTAGACGGCGATCACATGGTGATCAATGGTGACCGCATTAAGATTTTCTCGACCCGCAATCCTCTAGAAACCAATTGGGGTGACTTGGGTGTGGATGTGGTGTTGGAGTGTTCAGGCGCTTTCACCTCGAAAGAAAAAGCCATGGTGCACATTCAGCAAGGGGCTAAGAAAGTGATCATTTCTGCCCCAGGCGGAAAAGATGTGGATGCCACGATTGTGTATGGCGTGAACCATCAAGTTCTTAAAGCCAGCGACCAAGTGGTCTCGAATGCCAGCTGTACAACCAACTGTTTGGCTCCGATTGTTAAGCCATTATTAGATTCCATCGGAATTGAGTCTGGTTTGATGACGACCATTCATGCTTACACCAATGACCAAGTATTGACGGACGTGTATCACAGCGATATGCGCCGTGCCCGTTCAGCCACCATGAGCATGATTCCGACCAAAACTGGCGCAGCCGCGGCAGTAGGGCTTGTTTTACCGGCATTACAAGGCAAATTTGATGGTTTCGCAATGCGCGTACCCACCATCAACGTGTCTGTCGTTGATTTAACCTTCACGCCAAGCAAAGCCACGACTGTGGAAGAAGTGAATGAGCTCATTAAGAAGGCGAGCGAAAGCGGCCCACTCAAAGGCATCTTGGGTTACAACACATTGCCTTTGGTCTCAGTCGACTTTAACCATGATCCTCGCCCAAGTATCTTTGATAGCACGCAAACTCGTGTATCGAAAGATGGCAAGCTTGTGAAAATCCTATCTTGGTA
>CAYVBV010000177.1:0-2927 GCA_964449745.1 uncultured Polynucleobacter sp.
AGTCATTTAAGACTCCTTTTGATTGATTGAAGTTTACACAAACACATGCCGTCATCGACAGCATATCCATATTGTAGTTGAAATTGATTTTGATGTCAACCACTTTTTGGATTCTTTAATACTGCTGGATTACTGCGGTTACCAGACAGTTTTGGGCACCACCATTCATGGCTGTGACCATGTCTCTAGCGAAACCCGAACCCTGTGCCTCCACGATCACGGTGTATCGCTGGCTGGTGTTGCTTTGCCATGCGGAACTGGAATTCTGGGGATTGGCACGGCTACCGACTTCGTAGGTGACTTGGAACTTGGCCATGATCGTGTGTCCTTATTTGACTTGTTGCTGGACTACGGTTTTGGCAGCATCGATACCGCGATCCGCGATACGAGCCACATCCGAAAATGTCAGGCCTGCGGCACCGACAACTACTCCAATGACAAAACTGATTGCGATCTTCATTGCGATCTCCTTAGCGACTACGAATCCATTCACCGGCCTTAGACAGATCCTGGCCAGCACCCGAAACGGCTCCACCGACGGTACCACATGCGGTAAGGGTGAAAGCCACGATCACTGCTAATGCATATTTCACGGTGAACTCCTTTTTGTTTACTATATCTATATTTTACAGAATTCGGGTTTTTTGGTCAACCGTTTGGTCGATCTTGAGAAACTTGTGTACGATCTGGGTTTTGATCATGTCCGGCACACTTTGGAACGGAAACTGCTCCTGGAATGGGCAACCATCTGCACCCCAGGTGTTGGTTTCAAAGAACGCACGGGCCATGGCCAGATGTTGGCGATTGGCAATGTCAAATCGCACACGATCCCGTTTTTTTAGGATCTTGATGTTCATGACATCTCCAGCATGTTGATGGGCACATTGTAGCGAATGTTGCCACAGCCCACAATGGCTTTCTTGATCTTCACACTTTCCACGATGCCAGTGACACGGCTACCATAGCGATCGTTGAAATAGACTCGGATGCCAGGGCGCAGATCTTGCTTGACCTCGCGGGTCAACTGACCACGGGCGTAAGTGATGGCTTGAGCAATGGCATTGAGTTCGCGGTTAGTGAACCCATTGTGTTTGATCTCACGGATGATATCTTCGGCTGTCATGTCAACTCCTGCTTGTTTACTGTATGCTTACATTGTACGAAAATGGGAATTTCGGGTCAACCGAAAAATCAACGTCCAAAAAGGCGCACAAAGTCCTGTTGTAAAAGAGCCACATCTTCGTTGGCCACGTAGAAGTCCGTGGTGGGATCGTAGTACTGCCCGGCTCGGGGGTCGTAGTAAAGCACCTGCCCATTGGGGTAGAAAAACGGACCTTCCAAGCCCTGGCGTGGTTGCCACTTTTTCTCGAACTCACCCAAAACACGGTATCCCATAACAAACTCCTTACTATTGAACCCACAGTATAGCAAAATGGGAATTTTGGGTCAACCAAAATTTGTTGCAAAAAAGCCACAAAAAAACCCTTGTTGATCAAGGGTTTTTGGGGAGTATTTTTGGGCCTAGTTCATGGCCACTTTCATGTAGTCGCGGAAGTTTTCTCGGCGATCTTGCAGGCCGTTCATTCTAGGATTGATAGGTTTAGTGACAGCATTAACATCATTAAAATTATCTACGTTAGGCTGTACACGATGTTGCCAGAACCAAACAGCGATCTTGGCCGCGATCTTGGGGTCAGCGGCCAATTTGGGATTTTTCACTAGATCGATTCCCAAAGCCTCCCCGGCTCGTTTGTAGTTGTAGCGACCAGTGATCTGTATGAAACCACGACCCTTGAATTTGGCGCCGTCTCCAATGTACTTGTTGCCGAGAGCGCGAGCCTTCTTGGGTGCATACTTGGGATCGTATTTGCGGAAGTCTAGGCTACCACCATACTCCACCAGACTCTTGAAGTCATGGCTTTCGTGGGCACACTGGGCCAAGAATGCTGCCAGTTCGGTGCCTTTGATGCCGGCGGCCAAAGCAGCTTTCTTTAGTATCAATTCGTTGGGATGGCCTGTGATGGCCTTGACATTTACTTGTTGTGGTTTGGCTTGTGGCTTAACTTCAGGAGCCTTGGCCACCATGGTCTTGGCTGTAGGCTTTGGCGTGGGTTTGACATCTTGCTTGGGTGCGGGTGCTGTCACAGCAGGCGCAGACTGTGCTGTTGGAGTTGGACTGGTCAGTGCTTGTTTGGCAACTAATGCGCCAGTGGTCCCGGCACCAATGGCTGCTGAGATGGCCAGGTTGGTCAGTTGTTCTCTCCAACCTTCGTCTAACTGCTGTTCTGTGATAAACTCTTGTGCTCGCATGCTATTACTTATTCCGTCCTGACTTCATGTTGGCGCACCAATGTGCCATCCTGGCACGCTCACCCGATGAGTTCTTGGCTATTTTGCGTAGTTTGGTCACGCTTTGTTTGCAGTTGACGCCCATGCGCTTGGCTAAACCTTTGCGACCGGGTTTCTTGCCATCATGGAAGTTTTCTAATATAAACTCTCGGGCTCTCATGTTTAGAAATCACCGGGCTTGTTGATCATGCGGCTGCTGCGATCTTGTGTGGCAGCAGGTTGGGCTGTGGCTTGTGGCCTTTGTGCTGTTTGTGGTGCTCGAGGAGTCTTCCGACATTTGTCCAACTCTCGCTCGAACTCCTCGATTTCTTTGGCCAACTGGCGTATGTTATCTTGCATGGAAGCACGGCGGCTGAAAGTCATGTTGGGATCTTTGATCATCTGCTGCCTACGCTGGATGCCGGCTTTGATTTGTTGTATGCTGTCCTGGATCTCACGCACCCATTCCGGCGAGCAGGGTTGCACTTGTCGACCATTCACGGTTATGCTGTTGAGGGCTGCTTGTGCTGCTCCTGGCACAGCGGCTGCGGCAGCAGCGGCACCCATGCCACGCAGGAATCCCCTGCGATCTATCTCAG
>CAYVBV010000178.1:0-2894 GCA_964449745.1 uncultured Polynucleobacter sp.
GAGGCACTACCAAAACCGGTCATACTTTCTATCATTCATCCATTGTAAAGTCCTATCATGACAATATCTACAAGACCTAGCCAACGTAAACCAGAAAATTTACGTCCAATTTCTATCATCCGAGGCTTTACCAAACACGCCGAGGGTTCAGTTTTGGTGAAATTTGGCGATACCCACGTACTGTGCACCGCCTCAGTATTAGAGAAAGTCCCGCCCCACCAAAAAGGCAGTGGCGAAGGCTGGGTGACTGCTGAATATGGCATGCTGCCAAGAGCCACTCACACTCGAGGTGACCGTGAGGCTGCCAAAGGCAAGCAAAGCGGTCGAACCCAAGAAATTCAGCGTTTAATTGGCCGCTCGATGCGCAGCGTGTTTGATTTGAAGTTGCTCGGCGAACGAACAGTTCATTTGGACTGCGATGTTTTACAAGCCGATGGTGGCACACGCACTGCCGCCATTACTGGCGCTTTTGTAGCAGCCCGTGACGCCATCAATCAATTGCTTGAGAAAAAGATCCTTAACCAAGACCCCATCAAAGATCACGTGGCAGCCATTTCTGTGGGTATCTATCAAGGCACGCCAGTGCTTGATTTGGATTACGCTGAAGATTCAGCCTGCGATACCGATATGAATGTGGTGATGACTGGTTTGGGTGGCATCATTGAAGTTCAAGGCACTGCCGAAGGCGCAGCGTTTTCGAGACAAGAATTGGATCAATTGCTCAGCTTGGCCGAAAGTGGAATTCAAGAATTGGTTCGCTTACAAAAAGCCGCTTTAGCTGGCTAGGTAATTGCTCGCTCATGGCCAAGCAAAAAATTGTTCTAGCCTCCAATAATGTTGGCAAAGTGAAAGAGTTCAATGCCCTATTGAGCCCTTTAGGCATTGAAGTTATTCCACAAAGTCTCTTAGGCATTCCCTCTTGCGAAGAGCCGTTTCCTAGCTTTGTTGAAAACGCCATCACCAAAGCCAGGCATGCAAGCAAGCTCAGCGGCTTGCCAGCACTGGCTGATGATTCTGGTATTTGCGTGGATGCTTTAGGTGGTTTACCCGGCGTTCAATCTGCACGCTTTGCTTTAAGCGACCTTAAGCGTGCACCAACAGATGAAGATAACAACACCCTACTGCTGAAGAAATTAGAGGGCATCTCACAACGATCCGCTCACTTTACCTGCACCCTGGTTTATTTGGAATCAGCAGATGACCCCGAACCATTGATTGCGGTTGGTCAATGGTATGGTGAAATTGCGCAAAGTCTTCAAGGTCAATCTGGCTTTGGCTATGACCCTTTATTTTTTATTCCCAATCTAGGCAAGTCCGCTGGGCAATTAAGCCCTGAGGAAAAAAATGGCTTGAGTCATCGCGCTCAAGCTTTGCGTGTTTTGCTACAAGCCTTAGAAAATAAATTTAGCAAATCGTGCTGAACTCTCATGCTGACATCTTTACCGCCTTTATCGCTGTATGTTCATATTCCTTGGTGCATTAAAAAATGCCCCTACTGTGACTTCAACTCTCATGCCATCAAAAGTGAATTAAGTCAGAACTCCAAGAGTCCAGGATTTGATGAAAAGCGCTACTTAGAAGCCCTCAAGCTTGACCTGCAACACGCACTTCCCAAAGTTTGGGGGCGACGCATCCACACCATCTTTATTGGTGGTGGTACACCTAGTTTGCTCTCACCTGAAGGCTTAGACCAATTACTGTCAGACATACGAACTCTGTTACCGGTAAACGCAGATGCGGAAATCACCATGGAAGCCAATCCTGGTACTTTTGAAATAGAAAAGTTCAAGAGTTTTGCTGGCAGCGGTGTGAACCGAATTTCTTTAGGCATCCAAAGTTTTGACGATGAAAAACTCAAAGCCTTGGGGCGTATTCATGGTGGCAACGATGCAAGAACAGCCATTGCTGCAGCAGTAGAAATTTTTGATCAGGTCAATATTGATCTGATGTATGCATTGCCCAATCAAACTTTGGCACAAGCCATGGATGATTTAGTGCAAGCCTTGTCTTTCAAAACACAACACCTTTCTTTGTATCACCTCACCCTCGAACCCAACACTTTATTTGCCAAATACCCACCAACTCTGCCTGATGATGACAGCGCATTTGCTATGCAAGATGCATTGATTGAACGCTTGGGCTCAGCAGGTTTTGAGCGCTATGAGATATCTGCTTATGCGCAAAAAGGGCATCGTTGCCAACACAATCTGAATTATTGGAAATTTGGTGATTACATTGGGATTGGCGCTGGCGCTCACGGCAAAATTTCAGCCCATAATCAAATTGCTCGCCATACCAATGAACGTCACCCAGACACTTACATGCAAAAAATATTTAGCCAAGGGCATGCGTGGATTGAGGAAAGAATCTTGGATAAAGATGATTTGCCGTTTGAATACATGCTCAACGTGTTGCGTTTAATTGAGGGGGTACCTACTCCGGAATTTAAAGAGAAAACCGGCTTAGAAATTGCCGTCATCAATCCGGCGATGGAGCTTGCCGTGAAAAAGGGACTTTTGGATTTAGACCCGAGTAGCATCAAAGCCAGCCCTCTGGGCTTGCAATATTTGAATGATTTACAAATGTTGTTTTTAAAATAAATTCAAATAATGATTGAATAAAATCAGCGCCCAAATGATCACAGCCTGGAGAATGGAAAGGGCTACAGCGGCACTACCAACATCCTTTACAAAACCCGAAATATCATTGACATCCATTGAGATGCGATCGATTGCCTTTTCAAGACCTGTGTTGAGCAACTCAACAATTAAAACAATCGACAAACTCATTAAAAGCAAGCAAATTTCAATGACCGATTTACCAATGGCAAATGCTATCGGGAATAAAACCACCAGTAACACAACCTCGATTCGGAAAGCCTCTTCAGATTTCCA
>CAYVBV010000179.1:0-2887 GCA_964449745.1 uncultured Polynucleobacter sp.
GATTGATTAGGGCTGTATTTTTGATGCCTCCCCCGCAAATTAGCAAGCGTTGAGTCTTGGGAGCATGAGCTTTTAGAGATTCTGCAATGGATGAAGCAGTGAGCATCAGTAAGCTGGCCTGAATATCTTCAGTGGCAGCTTGTGATGTTTGGCTCTTGTCTAAATGGTGAGATAACCATTGAAGATTAAACAAGTCTCTACCTGTGCTCTTAGGAGGCATTTGTTTGAAAAATGGATCACTGCACATTGAGTGAAGTAATTCTTTGATCACGCTTCCACATGATGCCCACTGTCCATTTGAATCGTAAGATTGATGTTGATGCTTATTAATCCAGTCATCCATCAGGGCATTGCCAGGTCCACAATCAAAGCCAATTATTTGAGAAGACTCTTTGGACGAAATGAGGCTTAAATTGGCAATACCGCCAATATTCAAAATGGCCATCGGCTCATGATCTGCGAATTGAGCCATATGAAAAGCGGGGACCAGAGGGGCGCCTTGCCCACCAGCAGCAATGTCGCGACTACGAAAATCAGCAATGACATCGATTTCTGTTAATTCGGCCAGCAGTGCTGGGTTAAGTGATTGTTTCGTATAGCCGATCCCATCGTGTGCTTGAGGTTGATGGCGAATGGTTTGACCGTGCGCACCAATGGCGCAAATATCACTATTTTTTAGTTCAGCTCTCTTGAGTAATCCGGTAACTGCTAAATGGTAGTGTTGAGCCAATTGATTGGCTGCTAAAGCCTCAATATGAAGTTCATTTTGACTGGGCCATTGAAGTTGAAAGTACATATTTCTGAGACTTTGACCCATCGGCACTTCTTCGTGGAGTAAAACTTGAGTTTTCCCATCGCTTGAAATCTCAGCGAGAACAGCGTCAATCCCATCCATGCTGGTTCCGGACATAATGCCGATATAGAAATTCTTCATAGGGTTGTCTCTTAAGTGATGCGACAATAACGTTCTAGGAAATTAATGTAACCGATAGATTATGTCTTTAGCTAACGAGAATAAAACAGAACCAGGTAAATATCCAATCACAGACCGTGTTTTGGAGTCTATGGCCGTCACCCAGCGGGGTTGTGATGAGTTATTGGTTGAATCTGAATGGTTGGCAAAGCTGGCGCGTAGCGAGGCTACCAAAACCCCTTTAAGGATTAAATTAGGCCTTGATCCGACAGCTCCAGACATTCATTTGGGCCATACGGTGGTTTTAAATAAAATGCGTCAATTACAAGATTTGGGCCACACCGTGATTTTTTTGATTGGAGATTTCACCAGCATGATTGGTGATCCATCTGGAAGAAATGCCACGCGTCCACCTCTAACGAAAGAAGAAATTGCCGTTAATGCTCAAACTTATTATCAGCAAGCCAGTTTGGTATTAGATCCAAGTAAAACTGAAGTGCGTTACAACAGTGAGTGGTGTGACCCTTTGGGTGCTCGGGGCATGATTCAGTTGGCCGCGAAATACACTGTGGCACGCATGTTAGAGCGAGATGACTTTACCAAGCGTTATAAAGGCGGCATTCCAATTTCTGTCCATGAATTCTTATACCCATTGATGCAGGGGTATGACTCGGTTGCTCTCAAGAGTGATTTGGAGTTAGGCGGTACTGATCAAAAATTTAATTTGCTTGTTGGTCGTGAGCTACAAAAAGAATATGGCCAAGAAGCTCAATGTATTTTGACCATGCCATTGCTGGTTGGCACCGACGGTGTCGATAAGATGAGCAAGTCTAAAAATAATTACATTGGTATCAGTGAAGCTCCGAATGAGATGTTTGGCAAGTTAATGAGCATTTCAGATGAATTAATGTGGAGCTATTTCACACTTTTATCGTTTAAGCCACTTCTAGAAATTGCCAAGATGAAAGAAGAAGTTTTGGCTGGGCGCAACCCAAGAGACTTTAAAGTGACTCTAGGTCAAGAGATTGTGGCTCGTTTTCACAATCAACAGGCTGCTGAGAAAGCGTTGGAAGATTTTAATCATCGTGCCAAAGGCGGTGTTCCAGACGATATTCCTGAGTTAACTCTCAGTGGCGCGCCGATGGGAATTGGTCAATTACTCAAGCAAGCCAATCTGGTTCCAAGTACTTCTGAGGCAATGCGTAACGTGGAGCAAGGCGGGGTCAAAATTGATGGTGTAACTATCACAGACAAAGCTTTGAAAGTCGATGCTGGCACGATGGTGGTGCAAGTAGGTAAGCGGAAATTCGCAAAAATTACCCTGTCTTAATCAATGACTATTATTTATTTGATACGTCATGGCGAAACCATGTGGAATCGCGAGAAGCGATTGCAGGGGCACTTAGACATTGGTTTGAACGACACTGGTCGTCGGCAAGCAGATTTATTGGCTTTGCACATGACTGCAAAAAAATTGGCGGCGATTATTTCTAGTGATTTAAGTCGAGCCATCGATACTGCATCACCTATTGCAAGGCATCATGAGCTTGATTTGCTTCTTGACCCAATGTTGCGTGAGAGACATTATGGGGTGATGCAGGGTTTGAGCCATCAAGAGATTGAAGATTTACATCCTGAAAATCATCGGGCATGGAAAACTCGTGATGTGAGTTTTCAGCCCAAAGGCGGAGAAAGCCTTTTACAGTTTGATGAGCGTGTTGTCCAAGCAGCTCGTTACTGGGCAGAAAAATTCAAACAACAAGAGATTGCTCTGGTGGCTCATGGAGGTGTTTTAGACTGTCTTCATCGAGCGGCCACTCAAAAATCCTTAGAGCAAGCGAGAGATTTTGAGATTCTCAATGCCAGCCTAAGCACATTGAAATATGAAAATAACCAGTTTTCTTTGATTGAGTGGGGTGATGTGAGTCACCTCAATGATCTTCAGCTCAGTAAGTCTTTAGATGAGGTGGACGG
>CAYVBV010000180.1:0-2851 GCA_964449745.1 uncultured Polynucleobacter sp.
CCTTGCAGTGATCTTGACCCCAAGCTCACGTGGGAAATCAGTTGCTTGGCAACCATGCAACTTGCTGACAAAGCGGCACGAGTTGGGATTCCGCATTTCATTTACGCATCTTCCGGAAGCGTTTACGGACTCAAAGACGAACCTCAGGTGACCGAAGACCTCGAGCTTGTCCCACTTTCGGAATACAACAAAACCAAGATGGTGGGCGAGCGCGTGTTGCTGAGCTATGCCGATCGCATGGCGGTTCAAATCGTTCGCCCAGCAACGGTCTGCGGTCTTTCGCCGCGTATGCGCCTCGACGTCGCCGTGAATCTGCTAACGATGCAGGCGCTCGCCAAGGGCGAGATCACGGTCTTGGGCGGTGATCAGACACGGCCGAATATCCATATCGACGACATCACCGACTTGTATCTCTTCCTGCTCGATCGTCCGCAAGTGACCGGTGTATTCAACGCCGGTTTTGAGAATCTTTCGATTCTCGAGATCGCCAATCTCGTCGCCGGTGTGTCCGGAGCGAAGATCGTGGTCAAGCCATCCAATGATCCGCGCTCTTATCGTGTGAATAGCGACAAAATTTTAGCGACCGGATTTCGTCCAAAGAAATCGGTGAAGATGGCCATCGACGAAATTGGTGAGGCATTCCGCGCTGGCCATCTAAAAGACGAGGATCGGTTTTACAACCTCAAATGGATGCAGCAGACCTTGTACGCTGATGGTCGTCGAGCATGAAGACCGCTGACTTTTCGCAGTTCGGTCGAGACTATCTTCGGCGGTTAGAGTCGGCCTCCCAGCAGATTCCGCTCGAGGCTGTCGAGCAGTTGGCGTCTGCGTTGCTCGAGTGCTGGCGTGAGCGTCGGCAATTTTTTATTTTTGGTAACGGTGGTTCGGCCGGTAACGCCATTCATTTGGCCAATGACTATCTCTATGGCATTTCACGAGTCACCGGTCATGCGCTGCGGGTGCATGCGCTACCTGCAAACAGCGCTGTTCTGACCTGCCTCGCGAATGATGAGGGATACGAGCACATCTTCGCGCATCAACTCGCTGTGCTCGCCCAGCCGGGTGATGTGGCGTTAGCCTTTAGTGGCAGCGGTAATTCCCCGAATATTTTGCGTGCGCTCGAGACTTGCAAATCTCGAGGTGTTCGTAGCTTCGCAGTCCTCGGTTACTCGGGCGGCAAGGCGAAAGCCCTTGCGGATGTTCCTATTCATGTTGCAATCGATGACATGCAGATTAGTGAGGATCTGCAACTTGTTGTGGGCCACATGTTGATGCAATGGTTGTATGAGCACCGTGACCAAGTTAAGTAGCGATCAGTTTCCTAAGGTCACTCGAGCGGCCATTCTGGTCGAGCAGCGACAACCGCTGGTCGTGGATGAGATCGCTTTGCCGGATCACTTGGATGTCGGCCAGGTATTGGTCGAGCTCGGCTATAGCGGCATTTGCGGCAGTCAGCTCGGTGAGATCGATGGCGTCAAAGGCCCAGATCAGTGGTTGCCGCATCTACTCGGTCACGAAGCGTCGGGTACGGTGATGGCCGTCGGGCCGGGCGTTCGACACGTGAAGCCGGGCGATACCGTCGTCGCCCACTGGAAGCCGTCTCTCGGCATCGAGTCAGCGGTCCCGAAATACCAATGGCATTCGAAAACGGTTAACGCAGGCTGGGTCACCACGTTTAATCGGCACGCGATCGTTTCCGAGAATCGGTTAACCCCGATCTCCTCATCAGTGGATCTGATGGCGGCAGCGCTCTTTGGTTGCGCCGTGACAACGGGATTCGGTTTGATCGATAACCAGTCTGCTCTTCGCCTCGGCGATGACGTCGTGGTGTTCGGTGCGGGTGGCATCGGTCTTAATATCATCCAGGCGGCGCAGCTCTCGGGTGCGAGAAAGGTCGTTGCGATCGATCTTTTTGATAACCGGTTAGCGTTAGCCAAGCGGTGTGGCGCAACGGATGTCATCAATGCGAGAGACGCTGACCCGTGGGCACGCCTTGGTGAGATCTTCTCGGATCGTGCTCCGGATATCTTTGTTGATAACACCGGGAGCCCGGAGATCATCGCGCGGGGTTACGATCTCGTAGACGCGAAGGGTCAAGTGCTGCTGGTGGGTGTGCCCAAGAAAGGCGCGAATACCACTCTGTACACCCTGCCGATGCACTTCGGTAAGCATGTTTGCGGAACCCATGGCGGTGAAACCGAGCCGCACCATGACATTCCGCGGTACATGCGGTTGGGCGCAGCTCGCGGACTCGATTTTGGTGATTTGATCACTGAGATTCAGCCACTATCACGAGTCAACGAACTGATCGCTGGTATGCGAGATGGTTCTACGGCTGGTCGCTGCATGATCGATCTGGCGAAGGTGTGACGTCGATGGCTGAAGTATGTGTCATCGGGTCGAACTCGTTTTCCGGCGCCAGTTTCTGCGCAAGCTTGCTAAAGCGGGGCGTCGATGTTTTGGCGGTGAGTCGCTCGGCAGAGGCGCATGAGGTCTTCCTGCCGTATCGCTGGTGCAAGACCGATGCGCGACTCGAGTTCAAGCAGATCGATCTGAACTCCGATCTCGACCAACTGATGGCGCTGCTCAATCGGCGAAAACCCCAAATCATCTTCAACTTCGCTGCGCAGAGCATGGTGGGAGAGAGTTGGGATAAACCGGACGACTGGATGCGGACCAACGTCGTCACGGTTGCACGATTGGCGGAGCGTCTTCGTCACCTCGATTTTCTTGACCGGTACGTTCACATCACGACACCGGAAGTCTACGGTTCGACGGATGGTTGGATCACGGAAGAGGCGGCCGTGAACCCTTCGACTCCTTATGCGGTGTCTCGGGCGGCGGGTGACAT
>CAYVBV010000181.1:0-2837 GCA_964449745.1 uncultured Polynucleobacter sp.
GGTTGATCATCCCCACACCATCAAGAACATGGTTTTCTCCCGTTGATTGCGGAACTTGAACATGTCAAAGCTCATACGCTTGCCGCAGTCGTGTACTTCACACCAGGCTTGTATGGGATCTAGGTCGCTTTGGCTCAAACCTACTGTGTAGCCTTCATGGCTTTCGTCTTCGGGATACAGCAAGCGAGCCGCTAACCAGAGCGGTCCGTTCGCTGTGCTTATCCAAATGATGCGTGAGTCTGACATAGTATGTATGGTGGGCCCTACAGGACTTGAACCTGTAACCAACGGATTATGAGTCCGCTGCTCTAACCAATTGAGCTAAAGGCCCATAGTTAGTATTATAGTGGGTTTTTTATTTCGTTGCAACAAAAGTGGTAAAACACCAATTGGCATTGGCAATGTGTATTTCACGGAATCCCACAATCCTTAACAGCGACATGTAAACGTCTATGGGATCAATGTGCATGACACCCACCAAACTCTTGGCTTTTGATTCAATGTCGCTGTCAGACACGCCCTGGCGTGACTTGTAAAGATGATACTGCTCCAGGGCCAGGCCAGAGTTTTCGGTCTTTTCTGACAATATCAACATACCCCCAGGCTCTGTGTGGTCAGCGATGCTTTTCAGGTAAGAGACTTTTTCGGGCATGAAGTGCATGGTCCAATTACAGAGCACAGCCGCAAATTTGACATCACCCACTGCGGGAAACGAATCTGAGCAATAGTAAGTGGCCCACGCAGGATCACATTTGTCTATCATGGCTTGGCTGTTGTCCACAGCATGGATGTTTGAAAAACCCAACTCATGCAGGCGCGAAACAGTTTCGCCCACTGCGCACCCGATCTCTAAGATGGGCGAGTCTTTGCTGAGTTTCTGCTCACAGAGATCCACGGTGAGATCCAGCACACGCTCATAGTCGGGTATGTGCTGTCTCGCATGCTGGTGGAAGATGTCTGCTACTTGTGAGTCGAATTGCCATTCCATACACTGGCTACCTCAAATGATTCGGGATCTTCGAGCGCATACTCAAAGAGATTGGCCCGCACATCGCCACGGCGATATCGTGCCATGTATCGATTGTGCTGTCGCACGTCGTAGAAATATGGCAGTTCCTGCTCAGCCTGGTTGTAAAGATCGGGCTCGTGCTCGAAGCCTTGATTGCGCATCAAGAGATGCAGGGCCTGGGGGCTCACTATGCTGGCTGCTACTCGCACTGAATGCCCCAGGGCCGCAATGTTCATCCTGATGCGTTCGCTGGGCTGTACGATACTCAGCATGGTGCTGACACGATGCCGGTCTTGGTCACTGGCTTCGGGATATAACCTACGATAGCCGTTGAAGGGATGCACGGTGTCAAAGATCACCACATCACGACTCCACCGACTCACTCGCTCCACAAAGTCGAAGGGATCGAAGCAGGCATACAGCACACCGCTGGCCACCACTATGTCCCATTGTCGATCTGTTTCAAAGTTCTCAATGGATTCTGTGATGTTTTCCCAACCGCCTTGGGGGAAATACTCCTGGAACAGACTGTTGCTGTGATCCACGAAATCCTGCTGTGGCTCCAGGCCGGTGTATCCGGCAGCACCGTTGGCCAAACACCAAGCACCAGTGGCACCTAGTAGGCTGCCGATGTCAAGGATGGTCTTGCCTGCGATGAAGTCGGGCGGCAGCATCACTCTGTGCCGGTCATACATGAACTGCGGCGAGATGTTGTAACTGAGACTGGGTCCGCCGGGCTTGCCGGGACTTTCAACCACTACTGGACGCTGAGTTCGTTTGTCCTCGGCGATCCAGCGCGGCTGTGTTTCAAATACATTTACTGCTGTCATGCTGTGGCTTCGGCTTCTTCCGATATAGTTTCCACGGGTTTGATCTTGACTAGATCGGGACGATTCTTCTGGACCCAGGACATGCGATGTCGGAGTTTCTGTTGGATCCTGGGCTTTTGCTCTTTGGCCAAGGCTTCTTCCAGTTGTGTCCAGCCCATGGGCCCCAGGCGTGTGTTGCCGTTGCGGGTACGGAGAGGATCTGCGTTTTTGATTTTTGTTTGTGCCATTATAGGTCCTTAGTCTTTGCGTCCGCCCAAGAGTTGTAGCAGGCTGACGAAGATGTTGATGAAGTTGATGTAAAGGCTGAGTGCGCCAAACCATTGCCAACGTGCGATGTCGGATTCACTTGCGTTCCAGAACATGTCACGGATACGGTTCATGTCATAGGCTGTGAGGCCCAGGAAGATCAGGATGGCCAACACGTTCACGGTCATCTGTAGCGCGGTGCTTTGCACGAAGATGCCCACTACCGATGCGATCACAATACCAATCACACCAGCGAACAGGAATGGTCCCCAACCCGAGAGATCGCGTTTGGTGAAGTAACCCCAACCGGCTAGAGCACCGAAACTCACAGTGGTGCCGAACAAGGCCATCACGATCGACGCTGATGTATACACAGCGAAGATCATCGATAGGCTGATGCCCATGGCAGTGGCGAATGCGAAATACCAAGCCTTGATTGTGCCTTCGCTCATGCTTTCCCCACGGAAGCCAATATAGAGACTCATCAGCAAAGGCAAGAAGATGAACACATAACCCAAGATGCCCGAAAACAACACGGGCACCAGACCTGCGGCGTTGATGACTGCGGCGGCTACCAGAGTGGCCAACACTCCACCAAACATACGGGCCAACACTCCGGCCACTGCGGCGTTGAGACTTTCAGCGGCTGAAACACTTAGGTTCATGGCGTCTCCTTACTTGGCAGCAGCCAGGGCTTCTTTTTCCGCAGTGATTTCTTTGCGGCGCTCTTTGATGGCCTTTGACATCTCTTG
>CAYVBV010000182.1:0-2814 GCA_964449745.1 uncultured Polynucleobacter sp.
TAAATAAGGGTATAGGGAAGAGCATGCATTTAGGACGAACCACTTTATCAAAGTTCTTGATTCAGCAACTTCAAGCTGAGGGCAAAAGTGATCTGGCTGCCTTATTGGTAGATGTGGCTGCTGCTGTTAAAGCCATTTCTGCAATGACAGCCAAAGGTGACTTGGCGGGTATTTTGGGTAGTTTGGATACTCAAAATGTTCAAGGTGAAACCCAAAAGAAATTAGACGTTTTGTCTGATCAAGCCTTTATCAATACCTTTCAATTGGGTGGTTTGATTGCAGGCTTGGCCTCTGAAGAAAATGATGATCCGATTACTGTCACTGACCCAAGTAAAAAGGGTCCTTTCTTAGCGGTCTTTGACCCTTTAGATGGCTCTTCAAACATTGATGTGAATGTTTCCGTGGGATCGATTTTTTCAATTTTAGAAGCTCCCAAAGGTCGTGATCCTGTGATGGCTGATTATTTGCAACCAGGAACTAAACAGTTGGCTGCGGGTTATGCGATTTATGGCCCATCCACCATGTTGGTCATCACTGTGGGTAAAGGGACTCATGGATTCACATTGGATCGTGAAGTCGGTAACTTTATTTTGACGCATCCTAATATTGAAATTCCTGCTGATACCAGTGAATTTGCCATCAACACCAGTAATGAACGGTTCTGGGAACCACCTGTACAGCGTTATGTGGCTGAGTGCAAGGCCGGTAAAACGGATATTCGTGGGCGTGACTTCAATATGAGATGGATTGCTTCCATGGTCGCTGATGTGCATCGCATCTTGATGCGTGGTGGTGTGTTCATGTATCCACGAGATACAAAGGATTTATCCAAACCAGGGCGCTTGCGCTTGATGTATGAAGCCAACCCCATGAGTTTTGTGATTGAGCAAGCCAATGGCCTAGCGTCAACAGGACGCAAACGTATCATGGAAGTGACGCCAGAGAATATTCATCAACGTATTCCAGTGGTGGTGGGCTCCCGCAATGAAGTAGAGCGAATTGAAAAATACCATCATGAATATGACACGGGCGCCGATCAGAAATATTCATCACCGTTATTTGGTGATCGTTCCCTATACCGTTAATCCGTTAAAAAAATCTGGAGAGAAAAATGTCCGTTAAATATCCAATTGTTGCCGTAACTGGTTCATCGGGGGCTGGCACCACCACGGTGATGAAAAGCTTCCAGCATATTTTTAGACGTGATGGCATCAAAGCTCAAGTGCTTGAAGGCGATTCAATGCATCGCTATGACCGCATGTCTATGCGTGAGCAAATGAAAAAAGAGTTGGAAAAAGGAAACAATCACTTTAGTCATTTTGGACCTGAGGCCAACTTGCTTAAAGAGCTAGAAGACATTTTTAGAACCTTTGGTGAAACCGGTAAAGGTAAGTATCGTAAATATATTCATGATGCTGCTGAGGGTGCTGAGTTCAAGCAAGAGCCAGGAACTTTTACGCCATGGAAGGATATGGAGCCAGGCGCAGATTTACTGTTCTACGAGGGTTTGCATGGGGCTTACGTCGGTGAAGATGCCAATGTGGCTAAGCACGTTGACTTGTTGGTGGGGGTTGTTCCAATCATTAATTTGGAATGGATTCAGAAGTTGCATCGTGATCAAAATATGCGAGGTTATTCTCAGGAAGCAGTGGTTGATACCATTCTTCGCAGAATGCCGGACTATATGAAACACATTTGTCCACAATTCTCAAAAACACATGTGAACTTCCAGCGTGTTCCTACAGTTGACACTTCTAATCCATTCATTGCCAAGGATATTCCAAGTGCTGATGAAAGTATGGTGGTGATTCGTTTTGCAAATCCCAAGGGCATTGATTTTCCTTATCTGATTTCGATGTTAAGTGGATCAATGATGACTCGTCCTAATACCTTGGTCATTCCGGGTGGAAAAATGGGCTTGGCCATGCAATTGATTTTTACACCGATGATTTTGCGTTTGATGGATATGAAACGCCGTATCTAAGCAATCTAAAAATGACTTCCATTCATCAAGTCATTTCAAACTGAAAGAATAATCATGACCACAACGAACACTCAAGATAGGCAACTTGCCAATGCGGTACGATTTTTAGCCATTGATGCTGTTGAAAAAGCCAAGTCAGGCCATCCTGGGGCACCGATGGGAATGGCGGATATCGCTGAGGTTTTATGGCGTCATTATTTAAAACATAACCCAGGCAATCCAAGTTGGTTTAACCGTGATCGCTTTGTATTGTCCAATGGTCATGGATCGATGTTGCTTTATGCATTGTTGCATTTAACAGGTTATCCCGTCACCATTGATGACCTAAAACAGTTTAGACAATTGCACAGTAAAACGGCGGGTCACCCTGAAGTCGGCATTACCCCAGGTGTAGAAACAACCACTGGCCCATTAGGACAAGGCATTGCCAATGCAGTCGGTATGGCGATGGCAGAAAAACTATTGGCGCAACGTTTTAATCAGCCTGGTCATAACATCATCGATCATCGCACTTGGGTATTTTTAGGTGATGGTTGCTTGATGGAGGGTGTGAGTCATGAGGCATGCTCATTGGCTGGTGTTTGGGGCTTAAATAAGCTCACTTGTTTTTATGATGACAATGACATTTCAATTGATGGTCATGTGGGAGGTTGGTTCAGAGATGACACTGCAGCACGTTTCAGATCTTATGGCTGGAATGTGATTGGCCCCATTGATGGTCATGACAGTGCGCAAATAAAAAAAGCCATTGATGAGTCGCTTCAATCAGACCGTCCTACGATGATTATTTGTAAGACCACCATTGGTTGGGGTTCGCCAAATATGGCTGG
>CAYVBV010000183.1:0-2798 GCA_964449745.1 uncultured Polynucleobacter sp.
TCTAGCCAGAACACCGCTGGGGTATTGGATTGACGTGCACGTGTCACTGCCAACTTCACCCAATCTTTGATTGGCGCGTCTTTTACTTGGCACATGCGCCAAATATCGCCTTCTTCCACGTTTTGCTCTAACAACACGGTGCCATCCAAGGTCACAATGCGAGCCACGCCTGGCTCAGAAATCTCAAAAGTCTTGTCGTGTGAACCATATTCTTCTGCTTGTTGTGCCATCAAGCCCACGTTTGGAACGCTACCCATGGTCACAGGGTCAAAGTTACCGTGTGTTTTGCAGAAGTTAATCATTTCTTGGTAGATGCGAGCGAAAGTACTTTCAGGCATCACTGCTTTAGTATCTTTCAAACGACCATCGGCACCCCACATCTTGCCGCCAGCACGAATCATCGCAGGCATGGAGGCGTCCACAATCACATCATTTGGAGAATGAAGGTTGGTAATACCTTTGGCAGAATCCACCATCGCCAATTCTGGATTGTGCTCGTGGCAAGCATGCAAGTCATTGATGATTTCTTCACGCTTAGAACTTGGCAAGCTGGCAATCTTTTCATACACACTGCTCAAGCCATTGTTTGGGTTCACACCCAATTGTTTGAACAATTCACCATGTTTGTCAAAAGCTGTTTTGTAGAAAATCTTCACAGCGTGACCAAACACGATAGGGTGAGACACCTTCATCATGGTGGCTTTCACGTGCAATGAGAACATCACACGAGTTTCATAAGCATCTTGAATTTGCTCTTCATAAAACTTGCACAAAGCTTTTTTGCTCATGTACATGCTGTCGATGATTTCGCCTTCCAGCAAAGACACCTTTTCTTTAAGAACAATTGTTTTGCCCGTCTTCGTCACCAAATCCATGCGCACATCGCAAGCCTTTGGTATCACCATTGATTTTTCGCTGGAATAGAAGTCCCCGCCATGCATGTGAGACACGTGTGTGCGAGAAGCTTGACTCCACTTACCCATGGAATGAGGATTCTTACGGGCATAGCGCTTGACCGCAGCAGGTGCGCGACGGTCAGAGTTACCTTCACGCAAGACTGGATTCACTGAGCTACCTAAGCACTTAGAGTAGCGCGCACGAATCGCCTTCTCTTCATCGGTCTGAGGATTCTCAGGATAGTCAGGAATCTTGTAACCTTGAGACTGCAATTCTTTGATTGCAGTGGTCAATTGATTCAATGAAGCACTGATGTTTGGCAGTTTGATGATATTGGTATCAGGCAACAAAGTCAGTTTGCCCAATTCACTTAAATTGTTAGGAACTTTTTGTTCTTCTGTGAGGTAATCAGGAAATTCTGCAAGGATTCGAGCAGCAACGGAGATATCGCTCTCTACAACATCAATATTGGCAGGTGCCGTAAAAGTTCTGATGATTGGCAAAAAAGAAGCCGTTGCTAAATACGGCGCTTCATCTGTCAATGTGTAAATGATGGTTGATTTGTCCTTGCTCATTCTTTTGTCCTCTTATTATGAATACACGTCTGATGCTTTTACGAACTTCAATTACAACTTAACGGTTTTAGCTTATTTACAAGCTCTACAGCTTTTTCAATTCTAATCGCTGAATCTTTGATTATCCTTACCTATTTCAACTAAGTAAAATTTTACAAGCTCTGATAAGTGATTGATTTACTTAAAAAATAGAAAAAAGCCCCAAGACTTGGGGCTTTAGGACCGATTAAGCAGGCATTTTTTGTCTTAGGTCAAAAAAGGATAGTCGGTATAGCCTTTTTCATTGCCACCATAGAAAGTGCTACGGTCGTAGGGGTTCAATGGGGCTTGTTGAGCCAGTCTTTCGGCCAAGTCTGGGTTGGAGATGTACAAGCGACCAAAGGCCACGGCATCGGCCTGCCCATTGGCAATCGCCGTTTCAGCGCTGGTACCATCAAAGCCACCGGCCATGATCACTTTGCCTTTAAAGAGGTGTTTGAACAGTTCTGAGGTGCAAGGCATATGGCTGGCCACTTCATCGCTGCCGCCTGCACCGGTTGAGCGGGGCTCAATCAAATGCAAATAAGCCAAATTCAAAGGATTCAATTGCTCAATCACATAACTGAATAAACCCACTGGATCTTGATCAGACATGTCATTGAAAGTGCCATAAGGAGACAAGCGCACACCCACGCGATCACTGCCCCACACTGAAATCACTTCACGCAATACTTCAAGCAATAAACGCGTGCGATTGGCAAAACTGCCACCATAGCCATCTGTGCGTTGATTGCTGCCATCTTGTAAAAACTGATCGAGCAAGTAACCATTCGCTGCATGGACTTCAACACCATCAAAGCCTGCCTCTTTCGCTAACTGAGCAGCGCGCTTGTACGTAGAGATGAGGGCAGGGATTTCTGCTTCAGATAGAGCGCGTGGAGTTTCATAAGGAGCCAATTGCCAGGTCGCGGTATACACCTGACCACTGGGAGCAATGGCAGAAGGTGCTACAGGTAAGCCATCTTGCGGGTGATGAGAACTATGAGAGATGCGACCCACATGCCAAAGTTGCATCACGATTTTGCCGTTCTTGGCATGCACCGCATCAGTTACTTTTTTCCAGGCTTGCATTTGTTCAGTGCTGTAGATTCCAGGTGTCCCTGGATAACCTTTACCCAAAGGACAAATTTGTGTGGCTTCGGTGATGATCAAGCCAGCACTGGCACGCTGTGCGTAATAAGTGGCGGCTAAATCTCCTGGTACATCGCCAGCACCTGCTCTCATGCGCGTCAGTGGGGCCATGACCAAACGATTTTGGATGGCAATCGCACCTAATTTTTCTGCTGT
>CAYVBV010000184.1:0-2777 GCA_964449745.1 uncultured Polynucleobacter sp.
TCCTTTGTATTCAAGAACTTAAAGCCCAAGAAGCCGATTTAGACGAATCTTTGATGAACCCCAGCGGTTATCACGGCTTTTTTCAATACGCGCAGAAAAAAGGCTATAGCGGGGTGGGTCTTTACTCCAAACAGAAGCCTGACTCGGTCAAAATTGGTTTTGACAGTGGTGAATTTGATGCGGAAGGTCGTTATGTTGAAGCTCGGTTTGGCAAACTGATTGTTATTTCAGCTTACTTTCCATCCGGTTCAAGCGCCCCTGAACGACAAGAAGCTAAATTTCGATTTTTAGATGTATTCATGCCTCACTTAAAAGCTCTGAAAGAGGAAGGTCTAGAAATCTTGTTGTGTGGTGACATCAACATTGCTCATCAAGAGATTGATCTAAAGAACTGGAAAGGCAATATTAAAAATTCTGGTTTTTTGCCTGAAGAACGCGCATGGATGACTCAACTTTTTAGTGAAGTTGGCTTCATGGATGTATACCGTCATTTACACCCTAAAACTGAAGACGAATGCTACACCTGGTGGAGTCAAAGAGGTCAAGCATATGCTAAGAATGTCGGCTGGCGCATTGACTACCAAATCGCGACGCCCAATTTTGCAAAGAAAGCCAAACGTGCTGAGATCTACAAAGAAGAAAAGTTTTCAGATCATGCACCTCTGATCATTGAATATGATCAGCTTTAATTCAATCAAGGTCTATATTCTGGCAGTCGATCAATGGTGGTGTTTTTAGCTCTTGCGTATAGGCGCAAAGCATCCATCATATTTCTTTGTATTTCATAAATACGAGTGTCTCCTGATGGATGGGTAGATAGCCACTCAGGCTGCTTGTCTTTAGACTGCTGGCCCATTTTTTGCCACAATGAAACGCCTGCGCGCGGGTCATAACCAGCTCGAGCCGCAATATCCATCCCGACTAAATCAGCGTCTTTTTCATCAGCCCTTGAAAAGCTCAAGCCCAAAATTTGTAGCCCTTGCCCCAAAGCTTGACTGCCCACATTACCTAAACCTAAAGCAGACGATAAAACATTGGCGCCCAAATTACTCAACTGGGCTTTGGCAATTCGATCACGCGCATGCTCTCTTAAAGCATGCGCAATTTCATGACCCATCACTGTGGCGACTTCATCGTCATTGAGTTTTAACTTTTCAAGTATTCCAGAGTAAAAAGCAATCTTTCCTCCCGGCATACAAAAAGCGTTGACCTCATCTGACATAAATAAATTGATTTCCCACTTCCAGGCTTGGGACTGAGGATTCCATGCATAAGCATGAGGGAGAATTTTTTTAGCAATGGCCCTTAAGCGAACCACTTGGGGATGATTGTCAGGTGCCAATACATTTTTTTGTGAAGCCTTTTGCTTCATGGCGCTATATTGCTTAGCAGCCGATGCCTCTAACTGACTGGCCGGAACCATACTTTTTAAACTCGATCCTTCGCTCACCTGAATTCCATCAGATGGACGCGCTGAATGATTTGAAGTACTACAAGCCGATAACAAAACAAAAGATACAAAAGTACCCCAAGTTTTTAATCGATGGATTAATGTCTGTTTTGCCAAAATCATGCGCTTGTGTTGAATTGAGATTTCTTTTCTTTACCCCAAGGGGCTATTTTAGGTAAAAGCATCAGCCCCGGCATCGCCAAGAAAAAACAAATGATAAAAAAGTTCGTCCAACCGGTATATTCAACAATAAAGCCTGTCAAAGCATTGATGAATGTTCTTGGTACAGCTGACAGACTAGTAAATAAAGCAAACTGAGTGGCAGTAAATCTCGGGTTGGTTTCTAAGGCAAGATAAGCTGTAAATGCTGCTGTTCCAAGACCTGCAGTGATGGCCTCAAAACCAATCACCCAGGAGAGTAACAATAAATCAGCCCCGGACTGAGCCAAGTATGCAAACCATAATGTTGAAATGGCTTGCAGCACCCCAAAAATCCATAATCCTTTATTAACACCCGTCTTGAGCATCCAATAAGCGCCCAAGATGCCACCCAGAATGCTGGCCCAAAGCCCCGCATTTTTTGCCACCAAACCAATTTCAGTTCGAGTAAATCCAAGTTCAATATAGAACGGTGTGGCCAGTGCGCTGGCCATTGAATCCCCAAGCTTATAAAGAAAAATAAACAAAAGCACCCAAGCAGCCTGCTTCCACCCAGAGCGCTGTATAAATTCATTGAAGGGTTCAATCACTGCTTCACGCATCGTTTGAGGGGGTGGCCCGTACATCTTTGGTTCAGAAACAAACAGTGTGGTCAAAATGCCTGGAAGCATGAACAGACCAGTAATGAAAAATACCCAATCCCAAGAAATCAAATCAGACAAAATCAAAGAGAGCGATCCCGGAACCAGCGTTGATAGCTTATAAGCATTCACAAAAAGTGCTGTACCAGAACCCATTTGCTCTTCTGTGAGCCATTCACGTCGATGTGCATCGACCACTATGTCTTGGCTGGCCGAGAAGAAAGCAACGACAGAGGCTAAAAAAACAACCATCCAAATATCTGTACTTGGATTGAATTGCCCCATCAAAATCACCGCTAACATCACAGCAATTTGGGTCAGGACCATCCAGCCACGCCGACGCCCTAAAAAAGGCAGCCTATAACGATCCATGGCGGGGGCCCACAAAAACTTCCATGTGTAAGGCATACCCACCAAAGCAAATAAACCAATTGCTTTTAAATCAACTCCCTCGCTTTTTAACCAAGCTGAGAGTAGGTTGTACAAAATAAAAAGGGGCAGGCCACTTGAAAAGCCCAGAAAAACAC
>CAYVBV010000185.1:0-2751 GCA_964449745.1 uncultured Polynucleobacter sp.
CACCAAAGTCCTTAACGGAGACAACATCCCTCAGCTTGCTTTCAACAGTCCGAGTAACAGCACCACTACCAGATTGATTCCAGTAGACATCCTGTGCCTGAGCTGTTGTACCAGTGTTGAGGTTATTGACGCAGATGACTTCAACGACATCGCCAGCAAGGAGGGCCACCGGCAGTGTGATGGTGGTGCCGTTATCAGCTGTGTAATCGACACCACGCTGAAGCTGGGCACCGTTGAGGAAGACCTGCTCCCGGTTGGGGCTATAGGCCAGGGTTCCGCCAGTAGAACCAACACCAGACAGCGAGGTCTCACCACCAGCAGCGTTATACCGCCACCGGGTAAACCCTGGGATGTCTAGATCCCCGAGACGGGAGTCAACGTAGAACTTGTTGACAGCTGCTCCGTCAGAAGTAGGAGCACCGAGGTTTATGATCTCATAACCACCCATGTCCAGATCCGAGGACATGACGCTGCTGCCATCAGTCCTAACGGAGCGCTCAACGCCCTCCTCAACCCTGAATAGCGCCAGGTCGAAGTTCTTGTTCAGGTCCTGGGCACGGATGGCAGAGCCCGGAACGAACTCCGCCTTATTGGTAGTGTCAGTGTCCCGATAGACACGGACAGAGACCCCCGATGCGGGGGCCGAATCCATCTCAATAGTAGTCGCGTTGGCGAAAGAGTATGCAGTTGTAGCAACCGAGTCAAGACTTACCTTGACATCAGCTTGCTTGACGTATTCAAATGTAAAAGGAAAGAGGACGGTCGAGCCGTCCCCTGTATAAAGTTCTTCAGTTAGAGCCATTGCTTAGTACTGATAGTTTTGCAGGATCTCCTGTGGTTCTTGGGTGCCGTAGAGGACGTTAGAGCGGCGCTGTCCACCAACCTGATCAAGCTGGAACTTCTTCTCGTCCGCCTTCTGTACACGCTCGGCCCATTCCAGGGTTGGGGCATTGAGCCCGTTCTCCATAGTGCCGATTGCAGTGTCGTGATAGCGCTTGACGATCTCGTTGATCTGCTTGTAAGCATCAGTGTCTGGATCAGCCATCCCATTACGACGTTGGAACTCACTCTGGGGCTTATCAATATCGGTATATTGTTTGCTGTGGAAGTACTCCATCAACTCCTTCGCCATAGCACCGCCAGCAGCCCGTAGCTTGTTGTATTCGACCATCTGCTCATTGCGGAGGACTTCTCCAGCTAGCTCCTTGGTCTTGTTGGTGATGTCATAGCCCTCAGCTTCCAGCGCACGATGTACGGGCTTGAAGCGGTTGTGGGAGATACGGAGGCCACCAGCCACCATATTGACTAGAGACATAAAGGATCCACCAACACCGTCAATACCGTCCCGAGTCAATTCCTCTCCTGTAATCGGATCTACGCGCTGAGTCGCAAACTTGGAAGCTCCAAGGCCTGTGTGCTTCTGCAGCACCCAAGGCCAGAACTCTTCAAGCTCACTACGGATCTCACGCACAGCAGGGTCAACAACCTGGCCCCACTGGGTCCTGGCGCCTGAGTAAGGAATAAGTCCCTTACCGATGTTCTCGGCATACTTGGCCAGCAGGTTCTCATCCTGTACGTTGACAAGAGATGAAATAGTGGATAGCTGGGCCAGATATGACTTATTGACTATGTTAGAGGATAGAATCTCAGGAGAAGCCACCAAAGTAGCAATCAGCGATGGGATGAATCCACTCTCGTGACTGTCGCTTGCCCAGGTAGCTCCAGCATCGGCAAATAGGCCAATCACTGAGGCGGCAGGCTCCATAGCCTGATAGCTGAACTTTGCAGTTCCGATATAGACAGTGAATGGATCCCGGTGGGTCTGCCAGAGGTCCCTTTCCTTTCCACGCAGCGGGCCAGCACCCGTAACGGTGCCGGACAAACCAGCAGCAAAAGCACCAGCACCTAGCAATAAAGAAAGGTTATCAGCCCCATCCCGCATAGCACGGTAATAGGCGTCCCCATTCCTGTAGTTTGCATCCATATGCTTGAGCAGTTTGGATAGCCCAGGAGTCAGGTTGGCAGCCGACTTAAGGATATTGGAGGGGGTCTTCACGAAGGTAAGACCGAGGAGCTTCATACCAGGGACCGATGAGAGCTCGTTTAGCTTGCGAGTAATGACATCTGCCTCATCAATGGGGGTCTGGAAAGTGAAGGTTTGGCCAAGCTTAATGGCTTCTTCATCGATAACCTCTAGCCCATCGTCAGACAAGATCTTTGTCAGCTCTGCCTCTTTATACTTAGTGACAAGTTCACCAAACTTCTGAGAACGCTTGGCAGTAAGCGGGGCATCACCTAGCTCATCCAGGGCATACTCAACAGCACGCTTAGCGGCTACCTGACGGGCAGCCAGTACCTTGAAGTAGTTATCGGTGGCTCCCATGAAGGCCATCATCGGGCGCATAAATGGAGCGTCGTTGATCTTACGGAGAGCAATGCCTAAGCCATAGATCTGTTCTGTGAACCAGCCGATCTCCCCAGCGTCAATCTTCTCCTGGATCTGGGCCATATTCGCGGCCAGCTGCTCATCCCACATGACGTATTCCTTAGCATCAGGACCCATCATGTTCCATTGCTTCTTGGTCATCCGAGACATCGTATCGATGAACTCCGTTCGGCTATCCCATAGGGAGCCGATAGCAGCAATGGCCTGGGCACGAACCTTAGCGTTGTGCTTACCGGGAAAGACAGGACCCATTAGGGCCAGCAGCGGGTGACCAATGGTCTGGTAGAAGTTACCCCAGAAGTTCC
>CAYVBV010000186.1:0-2180 GCA_964449745.1 uncultured Polynucleobacter sp.
AGCATTTCGCGCATACCAGGGCCACCCTTAGGACCTTCGTAACGAATCACCATCACATCGCCTGCCACAATCTTATTGGCCATAATCGCTGCCATGGCCTCGTCTTCAGAATCAAATACGCGGGCAGGGCCAGTAATGCTTGGATTCTTCAGACCTGTGATTTTTGCCACACAACCTTCCGGAGAAATATTACCCTTCAGAATCGCCAAATGACCTTGGGCATAAATTGGGTTATCCAAAGTCTTGATCACATCTTGATCGGCGCGAGGTTTTGAAGGAACGTCTTTCAATACTTCAGCAATTGTCTTGCCTGTGATGGTCATGCAATCGCCATGCAATAGACCGCCGTCTAATAAGATTTTCATCACTTGTGGAATGCCACCAGCTTGATGTAAGTCTGTGGCCAAGTATTTGCCGGATGGTTTCATATCAGCAATCACAGGCACACGGCGACGCACACGCTCAAAGTCATCAATCGTCCAATCAACTTCTGCTGCACTGGCAATCGCCAAGAAGTGAAGCACAGCATTGGTTGAGCCGCCCACCGCCATGATCACGCTCACAGCGTTCTCGATGGACTTCTTGGTGATGATGTCACGAGGTTTCAAGTCATTGCGAATCGCTTCAATCAATACGCGAGCAGACTCTGCAGCACTGTCGACTTTTTCTTGATCTTCATTGGCCATGGTGGATGAGTAAGGCAAGCTCATGCCCAAAGCTTCAAAAGCAGAGCTCATGGTGTTGGCTGTGTACATGCCACCACATGAACCGCTACCTGGGCAAGCATTTTGCTCTACACCCTTGAAATCCTCTTCACTCAAGCGGCCAGCTGTAAATTCACCGACGGCTTCAAAAGCAGAAACAATATTGAGTTCTTTACCTTTGTAATGGCCGGCTTTGATGGTGCCACCATAAACGTAAATGCCTGGCACATTGGTGCGGGCTAAAGCCATCATGCCGCCTGGCATGTTCTTATCGCAACCGCCGACCACTACGACGCCATCCTGCCAAAGACCGTTCACACAAGTCTCAATCGAGTCGGCAATCACTTCACGGGACACGAGAGAGTATTTCATGCCCTCTGTACCCATGCCCATACCATCAGAAATGGTCGGTGTGCCAAATATTTGTGAGTTTCCTCCACCCGCTTCAATCGCTGCAACTGCTGCGTCAGCAATGCGTTGCAAACCGCTGTTACAAGGAGTGATGGTCGAGTGGCCATTCGCCACGCCAATCATCGGTTTATTGTCAAAATCAGAATCTTTGTAACCCATGGCGTAATACATGGATCGATTGGGGGCACGAGCCACACCCTCTGTGATCATTCTTGAGCGCTCATTCATGCGCTTGGCTTTTTTCTGCTCTGACATTGTTATCTCCAAAGGCTAATTTTTAGCAATTTTGTGTGTAAACCTCTATTTTGCCTTTTTTCTGAGAGCTTCTCATCTTTGACATTTTGGGCCCCAAAATCCCTTGCCAAACTTAGGTATAGTGAGCGACATTCAGTCAATCATTGAAAGTCAAAGATGTCAGCAGGAGTAATCAAGCACTGGGATGCAATCGTCATTGGTGGGGGAGCTGCAGGCTTATTCTGTGCTGGTGTTGCAGGGCAATTGGGTCTAAAAATCCTTGTTTTAGATCATGCAGAAGTTCTTGGGGAAAAAATCCGAATCAGTGGGGGTGGGCGTTGTAATTTCACCAATTTGTATTCTGGACCGGCTAATTTCTTGTCCATGAATCCCAACTTTGTCAAAAGTGCACTTTCAAAATACAAAGCCAAGGACTTCATTGAGTTGGTTAAAAGCTACAACATTCTTTTTCATGAAAAACACAAAGGTCAATTGTTTTGTGATGAGTCTGCTAAGCAAATTATCGACATGCTTTTTTCTGAGTGTTCCAAGGGGCAAGTAGAGATCAGACATCCTGTCACGGTTGAGAGCATTCAGAAATTAACTGGTGACTCTGATAGCGGCCATTGGCAAGTCACTACCAATCATGGGATTGAAATCACCAAGGCCATTGTGATGGCGACGGGTGGTTTGCCTGTTCCTGCGATTGGGGCCACAGATTTTTCAATCAAGTTTGCCAAGCAATTGGATATACCGGTGGTGGAGGTGAGGCCCGCTTTGGTGCCTCTGTCATTTACCTCTGATGAGTTTGGCAGTTTAAGTGAGTTATCT
>CAYVBV010000186.1:2190-2733 GCA_964449745.1 uncultured Polynucleobacter sp.
CAATGAGCATGATTGTGATGAATTGTTCAATGATGATGCCAATCGTCTAAAGCTCACGGAAACGATCTTGGCCATGGTTTTGCCTCAAAGACTTGCCAAAGCGTTTGCTGAACAAAAAAATCTCTTGGGTCGAAAATGGGCTGAGGTGGGTAAAAAAGATCGTCAAGCATTAAAAGACTTACTCACTCATTGGGCTGTTAAGCCTGCAGGTACTTTGGGCTGGAAAAAAGCTGAAGTGATGTTGGGTGGGGTGGATACCAAAGCCTTAGACAGTCAAACCATGATGGCCAAATCACATCCTGGTTTGTATTTCATTGGTGAGTGTGTGGACGTCACTGGACACCTAGGAGGCCATAATTTCCAGTGGGCTTGGTCCAGTGGCTTTGCCTGTGCACACGCCATGAGAGCGCAACTCTCAACAGGGGAATAAATCACCTCTTTGAGGAATCGCCACATGCTGCCAACCCAATTCTTGGCGAATCACTTCTGCAAAATTTCCGCTGGCGTGTGACTCGCCATGAATCACAAATATTTTTTCTGGAG
>CAYVBV010000187.1:0-2692 GCA_964449745.1 uncultured Polynucleobacter sp.
ATTTAATACATCAATACTTATATTTTTTTCTTTAAACGCTTCAATTACTTTAACTTGGGAATTTAACTTTTTCTTCAATATGGCAATTTTAAATATTTAAATTATTTATAAATAAACTCTCAATTGAATTACATTATCTCATCTTCTTTAATTTCAAAATAAGTTTCAAAGTAAATATATGATATTTTATTAAGTTTTGTAACAAAAAGTTAACAATAATAACTTTGAAATTATTGATTGATGGTCTAGATTAGTATCAATGATACATTCAAATAACTGGAGCTGGTGGACACTACATATGTAGGTGCCTAGTTTTATGTATTTTGAATAAGCCGGGCACTGCCCGGTTTTTTTTATTTTGGAGGAAACATGAAAGAACAATACAAATATTTACTATCTGAATCAGATATGCCAACACAGTGGTACAACATTATTCCAGATTTACCTAATCCTTTACCGCCACCATTGAACCCACAAACAATGGAACCAATTGGGCCGGAAGATTTAGCGCCTTTATTTCCAATGGGATTAATAATGCAGGAAGTCTCTCAGGACTCATTTATTGACATACCTGAACCAATATTGGATTTATATAAACTTTATAGACCCTCTCCATTGTTTAGAGCCGTAAGACTAGAAAAAGCTTTAGGTACTAAATCAAGAATATATTATAAGTATGAAGGTGGCTCACCCTCTGGTTCGCATAAGCCAAACACTGCAATTCCACAGGCTTACTACAACGCACAAGAAGGTATAAAGAAAATGGTTACTGAAACGGGTGCTGGCCAGTGGGGATCTGCGTTAGCTTTTGCTTGCCAAGCTTTTGGAATAGAACTTAAAGTCTTTCAAGTTGCAGCATCCTATCTAGCTAAACCATATAGAAAAACGATGATGGAGATTTATGGAGCAACTGTTTACTCTAGTCCATCTGATCAGACTGATGTAGGTAAAAAACTTTTATCAGAAGATCCGGGTACTCCAGGAAGTTTAGGGATTGCAATATCTGAAGCAATTGAAGTAGCTGCTAAAGATGAAGGTACTCGATATGCATTAGGAAGTGTCCTTAATCATGTATTGTTGCATCAGACAATTATTGGTGAAGAAGCACTAAAACAAATGGCGTTAGCAGAAGATTATCCTGATGTCATCGTTGGATGTACAGGAGGTGGTTCAAACTTTGCAGGATTGTTTACTCCATTTGCACGAGAGAATATGCAAAATGATAAATCAACAATCATTAGAGCTGTTGAACCTCAAGCATGTCCATCATTAACGAAGGGTATATACACTTATGATTTTGGTGATTCTGTAGGTATGGCACCAGTTGTAAAAATGCATACATTAGGTCATACGTTTATACCTGATCCTATTCATGCTGGTGGACTTCGATATCATGGAATGGCTCCTTTAGTTAGTGCTATGTATGAGGAAAAATTAATTGAAGCTGAAGCAATTGGTCAAAAAGAGTGTTTTGAAGCTGGTCAACTATTTGCCAAAACAGAAGGTATTGTTCCAGCACCAGAAGCAACTCACGCAATTGCATCCGCAATTAGAGCAGCTAAAGATGCAGATAATAGTTCTGAATCAGTTGCAGTACTGACAGCTATGTGTGGACATGGACATTTTGACATGCAAGCATACAGCAATTATTTATCAGGAGAAATGGTTGATTATGATTTCCCTGCTGAAAAAGTAGAAATTGCAAAAAGATCTATTAAGGCTTAGAGTGATAACCCCTTTTCACTATGGTACTTTACTTATGAACCAAAACTAAATAAGTAACAAAACTGATATTAAAGGGATAAGTTTGATTACTTATCCCTTTAGCTTTAAGGATTTACCCTAATTCTGGCTATTTCATATCCAGTGCTGTGGTCCTCAATTTCAAATTCTCCAGCAATATTAAAATCAAATGCTAATTCTAAAGTATCGTCTTTTTGAACGTCAACATATAGGTCGTATCCATGAATATGAAGCTCTGTACTGATGGAAGAATCAATTTCTAAAATTGCTTTTGTACCGAGCTTTACTTCAATAATTTGTAACTCTTCTGGAACACCTTCTGTTATTGATAAATAGAACTTCTCAACTTCAACAACAGTAGTTGTTGTTGAAAAACTTGTTTCATTATATATATAAATTGGTATCACTGTTCCGTCTAGTTTGAGTGAACTTTCACCATCTGAAGGATCTGTTTCAAAGACCTCTAAAAAATATTTACCATTTTCATAATTCTCCGTTTCTAAAAGAAATTCAAATTTATCGATTGTGAAGCTTCCACCATTAGTAAATCCAGAATCTACTGAAACTCCGAAAGCATCTAAAAGTTGCCAAACGACTGTACCTTCAAATGCTGAAGAGCACCCAGTAACTAGATAATCTCCACTGATAATTTCTCCTGCATAAGGACTGTTGGTTGCTACAACATATGCTTCTAGAGAATTTAATGTAGATAAATCGTTAAGGCATCCCTTGGGTAATACTGCTTCATCAGTGTAGTAGTCATCATCTTCATCATGATGTCCTTCTTCATCGTGATCGTCATGATCATCATGTTCTCCAACAACTAACTCAAAAGATGCTTGAATCGGATTGCCATTTTTAGATAAAACACTGTGGTCATTTGAGCTCAATTCAACAACAATTGTATAGCTACCTTTTTCAAAATCACCTAAGTAATATGCTTTTGAGT
>CAYVBV010000188.1:0-2620 GCA_964449745.1 uncultured Polynucleobacter sp.
TGAATTTCCATTAATCAACGAAAAAAAGGAAATCGATGGATCTTAAAAAAGTAGAAAATCCCAAGGAATACTTGAGCACCCGCCAAAGCGCGCGTCAACTCCAAGTGTCATTGGGTACCGTCCAAAAGATGGTAGAAACCGGCGAATTATTGGCTTGGAAAACCCGAGGCGGTCATCGTCGGATTTTGATGTCTTCTTTAGAACAACTGCTCAAAAGAAGACGAATGGGCTTGCGCGAGAGATGTGGCAGTCAATTCATGCTCTTATCCATCATGCGTCGTGAAGACCAATTTAAGGGCTTTGAATCCATGACCAAGACCTGGAAATCAGAGCCAGATTTGCATTTATGTGCTGACACCCTGGATGCTCTGATGCAGTCCGTGTCTTTGGCGCCCGATGTGATTTATTTAGATTGGCAAATTCCACCGATTGAGCAGGTGCATTTACTGCACTATTTGTCCAAGAATATCCATACCCGACATATTGCGATATTGGTCGAGGCTGAGTTTTTAAAACTTCACCCCCAAGTTCTGAAGATCGTGCCAGAAACCAGGCCAGACCTTCCGATCAAGGACTTAAAGCCCATCAATAATCCCATGATTAAACCCTATAAACGGGATGAATTAATCATGGATGATGGTTCAGTCAACTCATTATTTTCCCAAAAATTAGAGAGCTTGATAATGAATTGCCTCTCTAAAAAATGCGAAGGGGTCTAATCAATAGACCCCTTCCATTTAAACCATTGGGTAATTATTAGATTGCAAATTTATTGCGATCTTGTCCTTCAATCCATTTTGGAGCCTTACCGCGACCCGTCCATGTTTCACCAGTGGTTGGGTTGCGGTATTTTGCCGCCACTTTGCCACCACGAGAGCCTGCTGGCCCTTTACGACCGAAAATATCACCGGCAGTTAATGCATATTGTTCGATAATTGCTTTAGCCTTAGCAATACCCTCTGCTTTTTCGCGAGCTTTTGCTTCGATAATTTGTTTTTCTAAAGCTTCTTTTTGAGCTAATAACTCCTGATACGTAGCCATTGATTCTCCAAAAATGTTATTAAAATGATATTCAGCGATTTACTGAATATTGAAACATAATAATATATATTTATTTATAAATAAACAAGTAACTTAATAAATAAAGTATTTATTAATAATAATATTTATATAAATATTATAGTTTTTATAGATTCCTTTTGGATTTCTTTTAATACTTCAGTTTCTAAAATGATTATTCAATTTTGATTGATTTAGCCTGACCCGTCATCAAAATATTGGCAATCGCATTCATCACTTCCTTTTCTTTGCCGCGAAAACCATGTTCGGTATACGCCTTACAAGCATCCCCTTTGAAATCCCTACCCCCTGTGACCGTGATTAGTGGCCGCTGGTATTTTTCAGTAATGGTTTTTGCGCCTGAGTAGGTAGTCAGATAGCAAGGATCGTTTTGATGATGCACAAAGATGTGATTCGATGTGGCGTAATCAAAGTTAGACAATTCACGGTAAGAGTTTCTGGCATTGGGTTCAGTGATCGAAGCTGTGTGAATGGCTCCTGCATAAATCTTTGGCTGATATGTGAGTGCAAAGCTCGATGACACAGTTCCCATGGAAGTGCCAATGGCCCAGATTTGCTGAATGCTTGGGTATTGCTTTTTAACGGCTTCAATTAACTTCACGATCGCTTGGTGACGTTCTAAAGATGACTGATAAGCACTTGAGCAATAGTCGCCACTGTCCGAATGACAATCCACAATCAAAGTAGCAATCTCATGACTGATCAAATGACGTCGCGCCCGAATCAGGAAATTTCCAGAGAGTCGAGAAGACGTCATGGCCTGCCCTTCCACCACAGGTCTCACCACCGATGGATAACCTGGAAATAAAACAGCGAGTCGTGTGGGCGCTTGACTGGTGTTGGCAAGGGAAAGAACACCTTGCTGTTGAATACCTGGCGATAAATCCACAGTGATCAATTGTTCTTTAAGACCCTGCGCTTGCTCAGGTAAAGAACCTGATTGAGCGAATACCACATGACTCAAACAAATGAATGTCACGCCTTGTAGAAATGAGAGGAATAGTTTCATAAGCCAATACTCCAGTTAAATGCTTCATCAATGAGTTGCGATGCTTCAGCCGATAAAAATTGTGGGGACGGCATGATGCCTACCCGCCCCAAATCCAAACGGTCAGAATCCCAACAGGTCTGAATGGTGGCATTGGTAGAAACTTCGCCACCCGAGTGATGACGAATGGCAAAACACAGTTGATCGAGTTGTTGTGCATTCAAATGAAAATGTCGACCATTGATGCCATGCACAAACTCAGCACCTCGCTCGCCATGCAATGGATCACGACGATCATCAAAGCGGCAACTGTCATGCAAAAACGCAAAAAGCTCTATGACCAATAAATCGGCTTGCCTTTGCTTGGCAATGCGTCGACCGTGATGCAATACGCGCGCCCAATGATTGGCTCCATGAATGCCGTGCCAATCAATCTTGAATTGATCACGAATGTGTCGCATTAATTGTGGACGTTGATAGAGCATGTTGCTGATTTCAAAAAGTAGATGAGCGTTCGTTGGGTGAATGGTTAGTTGGTTAGTTAAGTATTTC
>CAYVBV010000189.1:0-2610 GCA_964449745.1 uncultured Polynucleobacter sp.
TGGCAAACCCAATTACAAAGCGATCATCGATCAGATGCGCGAGGAATTAGGAAAAATTGAAGAGTTAAAAAGTCATTGATTTTTTAATTGCTGACTCTTTGATGTGCGCTGGTAAAAATCATTGGGTTTTGATTTCACCCAAGCAATGAACTTTTGCATTTCAACTTGTTCTTTGATGGCTTCAGCTGTATTTAATTCTTTGGCTAATTGAGTTTCTGTGAATAAGGCATGGATTTGCCGATGGCAAATGCGATGTAAATATTCAGTGGCTTTCCCACCTTTTGATTTTGGAATGAAATGATGCGCATCTTTTTGGGTATCGGGTATGGGGCGCTCGCAAATAGGGCAGATCAATGCCTGAGTAGTGCTTGGTCTAGGCATGGTCTGTGCGATTAATTTTTGACGAATCTTTCCCAACATGGTGATGCTTATCTTAATGTTGGATCAATAAATTTGCTGAAACGAAGAAAACAAGCAAATTGATAAAAACTGATATATACTGTACAAATATACAGTATATTGATCATGATTCATCTAGAGCCAGCGAGCCCTCGGTCCACTCTCAGCCAAGCTCCTCAAAGCTTGGCCAGTGAACTATCTGTTTCTGAAATTCAGCTGATTGTGCACCCACTTTCAGCGGGATTTCCGAGTCCAGCAGGGGACTATGCGGCCGATGGATTGGATCTGAATACTTATTTGATACAGAATAAGCCAGCCACTTTCATGTTTACTGTGAGAGGTGAATCAATGATTGTGGCTGGCATCCACGATGGCGATAAGGTGGTGGTTGATCGTGCCTTAAAGCCCAAGCACAAAGACATCGTTGTTGCGGTGGTCAACGGTGAATACACCATCAAACGTTTATATCAATACAAAGGACGCATTGAGCTTCGTCCAGAAAATCCTGATTTCCCCAGCATCAATTTCAGTGAAGGTCAGGAGTTACAGATTTGGGGTGTGGTGGTTGGTGTGGTGCGTCGTTATTCCAGTCACTCAGGACGTCAGTGATATGTATGAAGATAAACTTCATTAAGGCGCATTGAACTTGACTCAGTCTGAGAAAACTTAATCATGATCTCAATCACTGATTCATCGCTCGCATCAACACCCTCTAAGTCACCCGTCTTTGCGTTGGTAGATATCAATAATTTTTATGTCTCTTGCGAAAGAGTTTTTGCACCTCAGTTAGAAAAAACTCCGATGGTGGTGCTTTCTAATAATGATGGCTGTGCTGTGGCGCGTAGCAATGAGGTCAAAGCCTTAGGAGTCAAAATGGGTACTCCATGGTTTCAGATGAAAGACTTGGCCGAGCAACATGGAATTTTGGCGTGTTCATCGAATTACACCTTGTATCACGACATGAGTCAGCGCGTGGTTCAGATCTTGCGTCAGTTCACTCCTCATTTAGAGGTTTACAGTATTGACGAAAGTTTTTTGGCCATTGAATCAGTATTGCAGTCTTATGACAGCCCGATTCATTTGGGGAAGAACATCAAAGAACGCATCAAGCAATGGGTTGGTTTACCTGTATGCGTTGGCATTGCCTCCAGCAAAACCTTGTCTAAATTTGCCAATCACTTGGCGAAAAAGCACAGTGTATTCGGTGGCGTCTGTGATTTAACGACCATGACAAAGCAAGATATTTATCAATGGATGAGTGAAGTTTCGGTGACCGAAGTTTGGGGAGTAGGGCGTCGCATTGCAAAGCGTTTGGAAGCGATGGGGATTCAAACTGTATTAGATCTGACTCAAGCACCACCTCAAATGATGCGTTTGCAATTTGGGGTGGTGATGGAGCGCCTTTGTTATGAATTGCGAGGTGTTTCTTGTTTGCGTTTAGAAGAGATTGAAGCCCCCAAACAACAAATGATTGCTTCTCGTAGTTTTGGTAAATTGGTTCTTGGCTTAGAGGACTTGGCGGAATCCATTGCTACGCATACTGCTCGAGCTGCAGAAAAACTCAGGGGGCAACAGTCGGTGGCAGGACTCATTGGTGTGTTTATACAAACCAATCGCTTCATGAGAAACGAGCCGCAATATAGTCAAAGCATTCAGATGCCCTTGGTCAATGCCACAGACGATACCTGCACTCTCACTGAAGTTGCAATAGAAGGTCTCAAAGCCATTTATAAAAAAGGCTATCGTTATAAAAAGGCAGGGGTTATCTTGAGTTTGATTTCAGATAAGCCAATGGTCCAACAGTCTTTATTTGAAGAGGGTCTCAGTAAAGGTCAATCCAGTCGTCTCATGAAAACACTCGACTCCATCAATGCCAAATATGGCAAACATACTTTACGTCCAGCAGCGACAGGGACACAGCAAACCTGGCGCATGAAAGCAGAAAATGTTTCACCTCATTACACCAGTCATTGGGATCAATTGCCTTTGGTCTCTTGATAGAATGAATCATGAGTGCCGATTCATCCAATCCTTGTTTTGAGTGTGGCCAATGTTGCCAAAAACTCAGAGTCTCTTTTTATCATGGTGAGATTGCTTCAGAATCAAGTGATATGAATCATCCTCCATCTACTGGAAGAGTGCCTCCTGAATTAGCAGTCAAGTTAACCCCGCACTTGGCGTGTATGAAAGGCACAGAGGCAGGTCAGGCGG
>CAYVBV010000190.1:0-2573 GCA_964449745.1 uncultured Polynucleobacter sp.
GTGTCGGGTCTTTCGCGGTCTCCACGAGCGTCGATAACTCATCTAGCGCAAGCCGCACATCCTCGATCATCGACTCGGCAGACTGACCAATCGCCAAGCTCTCACTCAGCGTGCGCAACTGTTCATCCAATCCACCGAGATAACGACCGATCCGCAAGCTAACCGAATCACCCGCTGCTGGCGGCTTTTCCTCCGCATCGGGCAAAGCGGTCGACAGCCGAAACATGGCGGTCGCCAGTTGATTTTGGGCAGTGGCCAAACTGCGCGCCACACCGATTGAGCTTAAACCGGATGTCGTCAAAGACATGGAAAGGTTTCCCGCGTCATCATGATGGACGCAGGTTAAAGCCCTCCACAGGAAAAACTAAAGAGCGATCTTTGATTGGGATGCCGAAACTGTGACTCAATTCCGCATCGAGTGGTCAACGGACTGACGGAGCCCCCCAACTGGCTCCGCCAGTCACGCTGACGGGTGTTGTTAACGCCGAGGTGTTAGCGCAGGAGCGACAACACGTTCTGCGGGATGACGTTAGCCTGCGAGAGCACAGCGGTACCGGACTGCTGCAGGATCTGCAAGCGCGTGAGCGCCGCCGTTTCCGCCGCAAAGTCAGCATCCTGGATCCGTGATCGCGAGGCGCTTAAGTTCTCAACCGACACGCGCAGGTTACCGATCGTCTGCTCAAAGCGATTGACCGTGGCACCGAGACCTGCGCGGGCGGAGGTCACCGTGCTCAAAGCGCTATCGAATGCGGTCAAGGCTGAGGTCGCCCCTGCCACACTGCTGACATCGATCGTATCGACCGATAAGCCCGACGCGGACATATCCACGATATCGGCCACGGCGATTGTCTCACCCGCGTTGGCACCGACCTGGAAGTTGGCGCCCGAGAAGCTACCATCGAGTAGCGAGATGGTGTTGAACTTGGTTTGGCTCGCGATGCGATCGACCTCTTCGATCAACTGCTCCACTTCCAACTGGATCGCCGCGCGATCACCGGCGGTGTTGCTGTAGTTGGCCGCCTGCACGGCGAGTTCACGCGCGCGCTGCAAGCTGTTGGTGATGCCTTCCATCCCGCCTTCGGCGGTCTGCGCGAGCGAGATACCGTCCCCCGCGTTACGGATGGCTTGGTTATAGCCGCGCACCTGCGAGGTGAGTCGCTCGCTGATGGCGAGCCCAGCCGCATCGTCCTTGGCGCTATTGACGCGTAAGCCCGTGCTCAGGCGCTGCAAAGCGGTGGACATGTCGACCGAAGTTTTGGCCAAAGAACGCTGCGCGATGAGCGCAGGCAAGTTGGTATTGATAACAGTGCTCATGATGTGTGTGTCCTATCAGGTAGTCGTGATGTGTTGCGACGAGTCCATCCTCTCCATCGCTTCATTACCCGACAATCCTTGGACCTGCTCGCGCACCCAAACTGTGACGCAGGTCCGGAACACGCACGCAAAAGCTCCGGCACCCGTGCGATCCCCCCTTCGATTACGACCATTCGAGGGGCTCTCACACGGGCACCGGAGTGCCGCGATCAACACATCAAGTCACATCAAACACTCATCAAGTCACATCACATCAAACACACACATCACACACATCACACACATCAAAGAAAATATCTGCTTCCTACTCGGTATTAGCGCAGTAGCGACAACACGTTCTGCGGGATCGCATTGGCCTGCACAAGCACCGCCGTACCCGACTGCTGCAAAATCTGTAGCCGCGTCAGCGAGGCCGTCTCGGCCGCAAAATCCGCATCCAAAATCCGTGAGCGCGTCGCGGTCACGCTTTCTGCCGTCACGCGTAGGTTCGCGATCGTCTGATCAAAGCGATTGATCGTCGCACCGAGTGCCGCCCGAGACGACGTCACCGTCGAGAGCGCATCGTCAATCACCGTTAGGGCAGACGTCGCTCCGCCCGCGGTCGTGACATCCACCGTATCAATCTTGTCACCCCCGTCCGTCCCGAGTGCGTCGGTCTCCATACTGTCGATATCCGCCACTGTGATCGTCTCACCCGCATTCGCCCCGACCTGGAACTGTGCGGCCGTAAAACTGCCATCGAGCAAAGACACCGTGTTGAATTTGGTTTGTCCGGCAATCCGATCGATCTCATCGATCAGCTGATCGACTTCGAGCTGGATCGCCTCGCGATCGGCCGTCGTGTTCGTATAGTTCGCTGCCTGCACGGCGAGCTCACGCATCCGCTGCAAGCTCGAGGTAATACCCTCCATGCCGCCTTCAGCCGTCTGCGCCAAGGAAATCCCATCCGCTGCGTTACGGATCGCTTGGTTATAGCCTCGGATCTGCGCCGTGGCGCGCTCAGCGATCGCCAGCCCTGCCGCATCGTCCTTGGCACTATTGATCCGAAGACCCGTGCTCAAGCGCTGCAACGCCACCGACATCTCGCCTGATGTCTTCGCTAGCGCACGCTGCGACACCAGCGCCGCCAGGTTCGTGTTGATGATCGTACTCATATCTAAGTCCTCAAGTATTTTCGCGACAGGCCGATACTTACGCTCAGACACCCTGCGCTCAATACTCCGACCTCCACATCACTCAAAACTGTGACAGAGGTCCGG
>CAYVBV010000191.1:0-2548 GCA_964449745.1 uncultured Polynucleobacter sp.
CTGTTTTCTTCACAGCGGTCTTGGCTTTGGTGGCAGCGGCTTTGACATCTTGCACATCGACTTTGCCGTCGTTGTTGACGTCTGCAACTGCTTTGACTTCTTCTACAGTTACTTTACCATCATTGTTGGAGTCGAAACCCTTGAAGATGAAGTAACCAATGACTGCGACTACTACTAGTGCAATAATAATTTCCATTTTGAAAAATCTCCTAATCGATTAGTGAAGTATTTACTGGGCCGCAGACATCAAGGAAAAATTTTTTCGGACATCTTAGATCATAAACTGGGCATATTACATGTTGCACCGCAATATAAGTAATGTTACAATCAAGAATGTGCAGTAAACCCAAGATGCCGCATGGTGCGGGTCAAGGGCCAATTTAACTCGCTTAACCCAAGGAGAAAGCAAAATGTTTAACGCATCCCCCGATTTTTTCATCGACCAAGTACAAAATACCAAGAAGCAGTTCGTCAGCACCTTCGTACAGCACGACGGTATCAAGACAGCACTGAACAGTTTCATCGATGGTCAGACAGCCTACACCAAGAGCGCCGTCAAGGTAGCCACTGAAGTTGGTACACGCCTCACAGAAGAAGGCGTCAAGGCCGTCAACGAAGCCACTCATTTCGACCTCACCAAGTTCTTCAAAGTTCCTGGTACAGTGGCCAAGAAGGCTTCCAAAGCCGACGCTGAGTAATCAGTTACACAGCCAACAAAAAAGCCCGCTTACGCGGGCTTTTTCTTTATCAAAACACCTATTAGGCGTTCTTGATCTTGGCGATCAGGCCTTCGGAGAACATGTCAGCCAGTGTGTCATAGACAACTGCTGTTTTCTCTTTGAAAGACTCGATCTCTGTGGCAGGAAGATCAACCACTTCAACACCGTCGGCACGCAGGCGAGCCTGGTTCTTCTGGATGTCAAGCAGTGCTTCTTTACGCTCTTCCAGAGCAGCCTCGTGTGCGGCTTCCAGCATGAACTGTTGCAGTTCTGCGCTGAAGCTGTTCCAGATATCCTTGTTGATCAGGATAGTTGTCAGGAACAGGCTGTGCTCTGTGTTGATGACTGCTTTGGCAGTCTTGGAAGGAGCGATATTCTGCTCTGTGCCATAAAGGCGTGGGTATGTGGATTCACCAGCAACGATACGACCGTCGCCAATGGCTTCGCCCAACTCTTCGATCTTGATGCCGTCAACGGCTTCGCAACCCAGAGCCTTGAATGTTTCTAAAGAAACAGGGCTACCAACGCGGACTTTTTCACCAGCAAGTTCTGTGATGCTTGTGATCTTCTTGGCAGAAGGCAGTACGCGGAAACCACCCGAGTATGTGAAAGCCAGCGAAGACATGTTGGTCTTTTCGCTGAGGCTCTTACGCAGACCAACACCAATTTCGCCGTCAAGGACGCGAGCAACGTGTTCGTGGTCACGGAAGATAAAAGGCATGTCCAGGGACAGCAGTTCCTGATCATACATTGTACCCAATGTGGTTGTGTACATCTGACTCATTTCGAGTTCACCAGCCTCTAGATGCTTGATGAGATCGTAACGATACTGTGTGTCGACCTTGTCCATACCTTGTAGTTTGCCGTATTGCTCAGCAGTCATGATCTCGATGCTGATGGCACCGTTGGTCTTCTCACTGATAGATTTGGCGAACTTTTCCGCGGCACGGATGAAGATCTCAATTGGTTCGTGGGCTAGTACCCAACGAAGAGTTCTTTTTTCCATTGTTGTATTTCTCCTGGAGTTTAAAAGGACAGCAGTGATGACCGCAAATTTGCCGGCTTGCCAGTCATCACAAAGCGGTCTACTGTTATTTATGCGCTGATCACTATAACCAAGGAGGTTGACCAAAAAACACCATTTTCGTATAATATGGGTAAGTTAGCAAAAAAGGACACTAAAAATGACCAAAAAGCAACAAGAGTCGCTGGGCTACATATTGTTCTGGGTGATCCTGGCCGCGACGCTCTATCACTACAAGCCCGAAACTGTAGAATCTGTTCTCACGTATCTCATTGGGTTTTCCGTGGTAGTCTTCAAAATGGTCATTGGTTTTTTCATGATGTTTTGGGATCTGTTGCGTTAAAACAACAAAAAACGGTTGACCCAAAATTGCCATTTTGCTACAATTATGACATACAGTAAACAAATGGAGCCAGCAATGAAAGAACTCAAAGCCTTTGTAGATCGTGAAAACCAGTTTGCCGCCCTTTTCAAAGGCAAGCGTCTAGACCTCAACTCAGCCGCTGATCGCCAGAAGATCGCAGACAAGATCGACAGTGCCCTGAGCCCCGAAAATCTCACTTGCGATGGCGAACTGAGCCGCTCGCAGGTGCAGGCTCGCTACCGCAACCTCACCCGTTGCGCTGAACAACTCTTGAAGTTGGATCCCAGCGTCAAGATCTACGAATATTGCTAAGATACAGTGGTTGACCTGAAAAAGCCGATATCTTACAATAGTGATACCCTGAAGCAACAACCTTTCCAAGGAGCCCGTGATGAGTGTAAGTGAAAATCGTACCGTTACCCCCAGCGAAACCCGTAGCCG
>CAYVBV010000192.1:0-2528 GCA_964449745.1 uncultured Polynucleobacter sp.
GCGAGTAGAACAAGTGCTCGATCGCCGTGGGCGGCATGGACTGCGCCAGTTATTTCTCTTTTCTTTATGCTGTTGATTACCTCCCCATTTGGTAATAATCAATTTGGTGGAACGTTAAGCACTGTGCTACTTGTTACTTTGCTTGGATTATCGGATCGAACTTGGGTAATCATTGTTGTCACCATTATTTGTTGGGTGATGGCACGCAGAGCAGAGGTCAAAGAAAAGTCGCGCCAACGTCAACTTGCCAGAGCGCGAAAAAATTAAGCTTGTTTCGCCTTCAAATCTTTACGTAGTTCGGTCGGCAAAGAAAAAATCAACGTTTCTTTCGTCTGCTCAACTTCTTCTACATCACCAAATCCACGTTCATCAAGCCAGTAAAGAACACCAGTTACAAGTTCTTCAGGTACTGATGCTCCAGAGGTCAACCCCACTGTAGTGACATTGTCTAAAAGTGCATCTGAAAGTTCTGAAGCGCCATCTACACGGATAGCAGATTTCGCTCCACAATCCAGAGCAACTTCAACTAGACGAACAGAGTTTGATGAATTTGCGCTCCCCACAACAATCATCAAGTCGCATTGTGGTGCAATGATTTTGACGGCCGCTTGTCGGTTTTGCGTCGCATAACAAATATCGTCGCTCGGTGGTGCCTGCAAATTCGGTAGACGCTTATTAAGTCGATCCACCGTTTCAAGAGTTTCATCCACCGATAGTGTCGTCTGTGAAAGCCAGATTACTTTGTCGTCATCTGGTAACTCCATAGTCTCGGCAGTTTCAGGACCATCGACAAGCACCATTGCTTCAGGGGCCTCCCCCATTGTTCCTTCAACTTCTTCATGTCCCTCATGTCCAATGAAAATAATCTTGTAACCATCGGCAGCAAATCGCTTGGCTTCGCTATGGACTTTTGTGACGAGTGGACAGGTTGCATCAATCGTCTTGAGATTGAGTTCTTCTGCCTGTGCTCGAACTGCTGGCGAGACTCCATGTGCACTAAAAACGACTGTTGAACCTGCGGGAACTTCGTCGAGTTCTTCAACGAAGATTGCCCCGCGTTTCTTAAGTTCACTCACAACGAATTTATTATGAACAATTTCTTTGCGAACATATATCGGAGCACCATAGGTAACAAGTGCCTTCTCTACCGCTATGACTGCGCGATCAACGCCCGCGCAATAGCCACGAGGGGCGGCCAACAAGACTTTTTTTGAGGAACTCACAGGCTGATGCTAAAGGTTCCATGAAAAGTCCGCCTCGGGAGCATAAATGTCACAGACCTATGGTGAAGTATGCCTGTGAGCGAATCGCGAGGGAAAAGCCCTGAAGAAGCTATCTCAGTTCAACTTCTAAGCCAGATGATGGGTGCCCACATTTCACGACTCGGTCAAGTTTGGGTAGAAGGTGAAGTCATATCAGCCAAACTCTACGGACAAATGTATTTCATTTCGTTTCGTGATTTGGAAAAAGAAATTGGTATTGAAGTTGTGGCCCCCAGTGCCGTTATCAACAAGCTTCCCGAAAAAATTGATAGTGGTTCTAAGGTGTTGATCCATGTTTCAACAGAATGGTGGACAAAAAAAGGCGAAGTCAAATTCAAAGTTCGCGACATCCGTCCACTTGGATTAGGTGAACTCCTCATACGTCTCGAGATGCTGCGAAATGCGCTTCGTGCTGAAGGGCTCTTTAATCCAGACTTGAAAAAGCCAGTGCCATTCTTGCCAAGAAAAATTGGATTGATTACTGGTAGAGATACGGATGCTCTGAAGGATGTTGTCGTTAACTCTCGCCGTCGCTGGCCCGCCACCCAATTTGAAATTCGTGAGATTCCACTTCAGCAACCAGATACACCAACATTGGCAATCAATGCACTAAATGAACTTCAAGCAATCAGCGATGTTGATGTGATCGTGATTGCACGCGGTGGTGGATCATTTGTCGATTTACTCCCTTGGAGTGATGAGGGTTTAGCGCGCGCAGTTGCAGCTGCATACATACCTGTCGTGAGTGCGATTGGACACGAAGCAGATCGACCAATCCTTGACGATGTTGCAGATCTTCGTGCATCAACTCCAACCGATGCTGCGAGCAAAATCGTTCCCAGTCTCGAAGAAGAAAAAGCCACCTTCGAACGTAACGCTGGATATCTCCAAAATCATAGAATCGACTGGCTCAGTAAAGAAAATCGACACCTCGAACTGATTCGTTCGGCACTTGGAACAAAATCACCAAAAGCACTGCTTCAGAATCGCATTGCTGAAGTGCGAAGCATCAGTCGCGAACTTGCGCTTAAAGTAAAACATAGAGTTGAAAAGCAGTTTGTTGAAATTGAATCTCGTAGAAATTCTCTTGTCGCATTGTCACCATTCAATGTTCTGGCACGTGGATATTCAGTGTTACTTGATGAAAAAGGAAGTGTTATTAAATCAACAAAAGACCTAAAAGTTGGACAATCGTTTAAAGCACAAGTAAGCGATGGAACAATTGAAGCAGAGAGAAAGAAGTAGAAAATGGATATCAAAGACATT
>CAYVBV010000193.1:0-2504 GCA_964449745.1 uncultured Polynucleobacter sp.
ACTTGAGATTACAGATATTGCCCAGTTTGAGATCCACGTACATCATGAGATCGGGATCGAGATTGTTGTAGTCTATCAAGGGAACGAGGTTCTTCATTCTCTTGAAACTGTTGATGCGTTTGCTGTCACGACCTGCGGCCTCTTCGTCCCAGCATCGTCGACATGTTTCGGGTTTGCCTCCGTCAAGGAATTCTTGACGCAGTTTCCTCATGTATTCACTGTGATAGATATCGTTGAGTGAGTCTTCGTTGAGGTTGTATTTACTGCCGTCGGGTCTTGTGATTTCCCCAATGGCCATGCAACAAGGTCGTGCATGACCCACAGGATTGGTCTCCACATGCATCCAGGGCAGCATGCACATTGAATCTTTGTTATAGTTTTCCATTTAGCAATCCTTGGAATTCTGGGAATGTTTCCCAGAAATTTTCTTCTCGGGCCTGATCAAGTTTGGCCGTCTCTTCAATGAATCTGCCCATGTGCTTGGAGTTGTCGTTGGCAGTGAGTAGATTCAGTGCGCTCTTGAAACCAGTGGTGGCACGTTTGAGTGGATCCTGTGGCTCCAACCACTCGATGTGGCGTTGATAGGCCGGTACAATGACTTCTTGCTTGAACCACTCAGGGAAGATGTCAATCCTGTACCATTCGGGACTCTGACAGATGTTGACGTTGAAGTCCTTGGCCAATATCAAGCCTTGCTCGACCCACTCGCGATGGAAGTCCAACACATGTAACACGTTCATGGCCGAAACTGTGGCGCTGACGTAGAAGTCTACGTGCGGCACTTCTTCCATCATCCTGCGACGGTTCTCCACAGTCTGTGCCCAGTCTGTGCCCTTGCGCATGAGTTCTGCTCTAGGTCCCGACGCATCAAGGCTGGCTCCCACATGTACCACTTTGAAATGCTTCCAGTAGTCAAACACATGTTTGTCTTTGTAACGCAGTTCTGAGAAGTTGGTATTATAAGTGAGACGTATGTCAGTCTTGTCGTACTCAATCAACTTCTCTAATAGAAAATAGTGCTCCTTCATGATCAATGGCTCGCCACCGGCAAAGTAGGCCTGTTCGAGATAGGGAACGTGTGGCAGCATCTGTGCTTGGATGGCATCCTCGTCGCCACCGGCATACTCAACACGATCCATGGGACGACCCAGCACATCGGGTGCCTTACCGTACATCTTGACATGATCGTTGTACCAGTTTGACGAAAAGATTGGACCACAACTGCGGCAACGGAAATTGCAGAGATTACTGAATCGCACATCCCAATAGCGCAGTTTGAACTCGGGGTGTTCACCATCAGGTCGGGTCATTTCTGTTTCAGCGATGTGGTGACCATAGTTCCTGTTGCTGTCGTTGCGCATGGAGAAGAACCCCATCTCTTCCTGCTCGTAGCATTTGGTACACTCTTTGCAGGGTTTGTCGGCCAGCATGTTTTGGCGCATGGTTTTGTATTTGTCTTGGTTCCAAACTTCTTCCATGGTGTTCTTGCGCAGGTCTCCCACAGGATGCCAGTAGTCGCTGAGACAGCAAGGGTAAGCACGACCATCTGGGAAGGCATGCATGTGCATCCAAGGCAGCATACAGAAATGCTGGCTTTCTGTGAGCAGATGCCATTGCTCGTCGGTGAACTGATCTCGTTCAGCAAAGAATGGTGCTCGCTGATTGTAATCGTAGTTGCGGAAGTACCGCTTCATGGTTTCTTGTTTGTCGCTCATAGAGTATTGTACCAGTCGGCTAGGCCAGGAAATGTCGCGGGGAAATTTTTACCCCTACGCTGATCGTATTGTTCGTAAAACTTGCGGAAGTCGTTGTGCAAGGCTGGACGCTCAAAAGTTTCACGGTGCGGAGTCTTGACTACATCTAAATAATCTATCAATCTTAGTACGTGGTTGATCTCGTGCTGATGTAGGTAGTCGTGACCTTGGTGACGCTCCATCCACGCAACCAACCTCTGCTTGTGGTGTTCACGTATGTCATCGGGCAACACCAAAGGGCTTTGGAACGACGGAAAACGCAAGATATTTAACGTAAAGTTGGGAAAGTCTCTGCCAAACTCTTGTTTCATCTCTACCAGGAAGTCCAAGAACTCAGGCAAGGATTCCAAGCACAAGGCATTGATAGTACACATGTTGTGTAAGCCCCGTAGCCTACCACTGGAGGCCAATAGACGCATGTTGGTTTGCCATTGCCCCCACTCGAGACCGTCTCTGATGTATTCGGCCTGCGAATGTAGTGCTTCGTTGGAAGTATAGATATCAAGTTCGATACCTTCGCAAGCATCCAGGAGTTCCTGGATCTTGTCTGACTCCATGGCCAGGTTTGAGTTGATGGCTAGGCGTGTGGTGGACTTGCCGCGGTTTTGTTTGAACCAGTCAATGAGTTGCCAGGTGTAGCCGGACATGAGGGGTTCTCCTCCGGTGATCCGTAACTCTCTAAGCGTCTTATGTAGGTCGGTTTCCCACCAGCGGAAAAATGCCTCAACATACGGATTGACTTCACCGTAT
>CAYVBV010000194.1:0-2501 GCA_964449745.1 uncultured Polynucleobacter sp.
AACTACAAAAAATGACTATTCTCAACCGACTGAATCTCACTCAAGATGAGGAGAACTGTATCGTGTTTCTTCTTAACGATGCACGAGGTATTAGTCACCTTTCCAATAAAGAACAATGGTATCCTGTGATGGATAGTATTCTCCAAAAGTATCTCAAGAAAAAGTATGAAAACACCCGTGCAGAGGCATTTCAAACTCTCTAAGTTTTCTGCAAGTTAATCACAACTGGGCCCCTGAAAGTGCATCAGTAGTATAACCACTGAAAAACCACAAATGCGAGTTGATGTACTCTGTCCCGCTGCACCTTGGGAGAACACTACCACCGATGCAGATAAAGCATACGATCTAGCATACGATTTGAGCGAAGAGTATCAGTGTGATGTTGATCTTCGCTATAACGAATCTGGTATCATTTTCACCACTGTTTCTAACTACTGATGATGAAAACTATTCGCATCCAGGTTGAAACTAATGACGGTTGCCGTACTATTTGGTACGAAAAGTCCAATCTAAAGAATCCCACTGAATCTATCTGCAAACGTGTGAACGAACAACTGCAAGGTTTGAATCTCAAACGAGTCGAAGTTTCCCTCTCTCCTGCTACTGTCTGAATGATGATTGAAACTAATTTCTTTATTCTTGACGTTCAACAATTTACTGAACTCAAATCTGAAGCTGATGAACTTGGCGTAAATCTTGATTATTATTTGATGGAGTTTTGTATAGTGGATGGAGAGATGGTTGCGTATGATGGTAACAACTGGGTTTCAGTAAGTGACTGATACTGGGCCCCTGAAAGTGCATCAGTAGTATCACCACCGATTCAAACCTAAAATGACTTACACTCTCTATCTTGCATCTGTTGCAATAGTATGTTTCTTCACTAAATCTGAAGCAGATCGTTATGCTTTTGATCTCTCACTTGTTCATCCAGAGTATCATCTCGCAGTTGTTCCCAATTATTGAATTGGGCCCCTGAAAGTGCATCAGTAGTATGAACAACACTCAAACCAAAACCAAAGTGAACTATAACAAAATCAAGGAACAAATCGGAACTGTTGTAACTGACGGATACTGGGAGTACGTTGTTGCTGATTACAAAATGGGTTGCGATGCTTACTATCTGTGGTGCAAGAATCGCCAAGCATTTTATTATACTGACTACAACGCTTTTAACCGTCTCTATACTCAAATCTCTGGTTGATTTCTAACACAAACTACAACATCACAAAATGACTCAAACTACTCAAACAATTACTCTCGATCAGTTTCATAATTTGCTTGCTGATGCTTATGCTGTGTGTGCGAATGATACTCTATACTTTGTAGGGTACGATACGGACGATAATCCTTACATCTCTGACAATGATGGGAATGATTATGTTGATCTCTCCACTGTAGATGGTGACATTGAACTGGATGATGATTATGCTGTGTTCTTTTACATTCAAGAGCAACCAATTCGTATGCTATTTCTGAACATCAAATCTCCAATTCTTGGTTGATTTCTAACTCAAACTACAACATTGCAGAATGAAATCCTTTATACTTGGAACTATTCTTGGAGTATCAGTTGCAACGGTAGGCTTCAGCGGTCTTGCACCTATTCTGGACAACGGAGTTAGGTTTGTTCAGAACCAAACAATTAACGCAGTTCAAACAAACAACGCAAACAACTTTCAGAATCACAAATGACGACAACCAGTTTCTATAACGGCAATTCTTATTCCAAGTCTGATTCTTACTATGAAGAACCAGAGCACGATGATGATCTAACAGCAGAAGATTATGATGCTCGTGAATACTATCGTAACGGATGGAATGAGTCAATCTATGACCGCCAACGTTACTGATACTGGGCCCCTGAAAGTGCATCAGTAGTATCACCACTCAACCAAACCACAAATGCGTAAGATCGAATCACAAATGAACAATGCAATCCTGAATGAAAAGGATTGGAAATGCGACAATACAAAAGTCATTAACATTGAAGGTGTAAGTTTCGTTTATCTGTATAACAATCTGATTGCAATGGTTGCTGATACTTTCCTCGAATTGTTCGATGGTGGGTATCAAACAACCACAACCAAATCCCGTCTCAATGCTATTCTTTCTGCACACGGATCTGGAGAGTATGTCTATCAAAAAAACTTTGAGTGGTTTGTGTCTACATCCAATGGTGATGTTCCTTTCAACAATGGTATCAAACTCGACTGATAATCAATGACGAAAGTTCTTTCTCTGTTAAGTACATTTTCTGATGATGAGTTAGATTCATTCAGTGACCAACAAATTGCACTTTTAATTCTACACTTTTTCAATGACTGACGCAGACAAACTTTTCGCATTGACTGAAATCATGAATGACGTGATTCACACGCTAGAGATGAAACAATACGACATCGAAGATTCACAATTATCTCATGAATGTGTGACTGATGCTGATAAGTTTCGCCAAATAGTGAACGACATTCTTTATTCTGAAAACGCACAATGATTGA